>JAGGWO010000012.1 GCA_021157485.1 Sulfurimonas sp.
CTAAAACATCAGCAGCTCTAGCAAAATTAGCAAACAATAACCTTCCATATATTTCAGTTCTTACGGATCCAACTATGGGTGGTGTTTCTGCTTCTTTTGCAACACTTGGTGATATTATTATTGCTGAACCTGGTGCACTTATCGGTTTTGCTGGTCAGCGTGTTATAGAGCAGACTATCGGTTCTGCCTTGCCAGATGGCTTCCAAAGAGCAGAATTTCTGTTAGAACATGGTGCTGTTGATATGATAGTAAATAGAAATGAGTTAAAGAAAACTCTTGCAGACCTTCTAACTCTTCTAAAAGTATAATATGAGACTATATGCTCTTTGTGATCAAGATATGCTTGATAGCAAAGGTCTCTCTCTATCTGACTATATAGAACTCGCAAAACAAAACTCCGCAGAAATAATCCAATACAGAAATAAAAATGCTGATATAGCATTTATAAAACAGCAGTTAATATATATCAGAAAAAACTTTGATGGCTTTTTGATTGTAAATGATGCTTATGAGCTTATAGAGTTCTGTGATGGTGTTCATGTTGGACAAGAGGATTTAAAAGATATAGATAAAGATATTTTTAAAGCAGTAAAGATTTTAAGAAGTGTTATAAAAGAGGATAAGATACTTGGTATCTCTACACATAATGAGGAAGAAGTTCTTCAAGCCAATGAGATGGATTTAAACTATATAGGTTTAGGTGCATTTCGTGATACAAGTACTAAAAAAGACATAAGTGTAGTTCTTGGCAGTTCACTTGATGAAATCGCCTCTAAAAGTAAACATTTAGTAGCTGCTATTGGTGGTGTGAAGATAGATGATGAGTTTAAAAACGCAACTTATCATGTAATTGGTAGTGGATTGATCTCTTAGTTATGAAAATAGATATCATCTCAATCGCTAAAAAAGAGAAGAGTATTTACGATCCACTCTATAAAGAGTTAACAAAAATGATTTCTCGCTTCGCAAAAGTAGAGGATATAGAGTTATTTCCTAAAGATGTAGCAAAATCACACACTATATCACCAAGTGCCTCACAGAAGGCATATACAAAGGCTTTAGAACCTTATACAGGTAAAGATTATTGTATTATTTTACACCCTGATGGAAAATTAATCGATAGTTTTGAATTTAGTAAGCTTTTAAATGATAAAATGTCCATTAAATTTTTGATAGGCGGTGCTTATGGCTTTGAGGATGACTTTTTAAAAAAAGGTAATTCTGTTATAAGTTTGGGTAAATTAACTATGAGTCATAAAATAGCTAAAGCAGTCTTGCTTGAGCAGATTTATAGAGGTTTTTCTATTTTAAGTAACCATCCATATCATAAGTAAGGAAAGAGCAATTGCAAAATAGTGAGTCAAACTACTTCAAAGAAATTTTAGAGAGTAGAAAAGATCAAATAAATAAAAATATTACGGGCGTAAATAACGAACTTAATCAACTTAGTTCATTAGAGTTAAATGACGAGGGTGATCATGCCGCAGTTAATAACAACTCTATGGTAGAAAGTGCAATCGTTCAACAACAAGAGCAAGAATTAAGAGAAATAAATGTAACTCTTGGTAAAATATCTACTGGTGATTATGGAATTTGTGAAATGTGTGAAGATGATATAGGTTTTCAAAGATTAAAAGTAAAACCACATGCAATTTACTGTATAGACTGTAGAGAGATAGTAGAAAAATCTAAATAAAGGTTTAAAATATGTATATTAAAAGATACACGATAGCTTCATTGGTACTGATGGCCTTAGTGGGCTGGTATGTTTATGCTTATGTAACACAAGAGAGTATTGGTATAGAACTATTTGGTGTTGCATTGCCATCTCTGTCTATTGCAATATGGGTACTTGTACCTCTTGTGATACTTTATATAGCAAGTGTATTTCATATGTCTTTTTACAGTATACTTGGTAGCTTCAAGCTTCGCAGATATGAAAAAGATTATGATAAAATTATAGATGCTATTGTAGATGCTTATCTTAATAAAGCTGAGAGAAATCATACTTTTAAAACACCTAGATATCAGCTTCTTGGTGGATTGATAGATAATACTACACTCTTTTTAAAAGGTGACGTAAAACCAACAACTGATAATGATAAAATTAACAGTGTAATTAAAGTAGTAGATGCTATCAAAAATGGGGAAGTAGTAGATTTAAAACCTTATAGCCTTAAAACTGTAAATCCTTTAGTTATTCAAAATGAGAGAAACAGATATAAAAAAGGTGACATCAGTAGTGAGGACATTCTTTCTCACTCAGATAAATATGCTAAAGAGTTATGTGTAGAGGTGTATACTGATTTTGTAAAGACTAAACCTCTTAGTTCTATAGAAAAATATAAAGAATTTTTAACAAAAGAGTCTCTTTTAGTGATACTTAGTAGAATTAATGCTGATGAGAATAATATAGAGATATCAAATGAGATACTACTTACATTCTTTAACAGTTTAGATTTAGCGGTCAAAGACTATATTGATATTTCTAAGGCTGTTTCACACGGAATGATTCCAGAACAGAGAATGAAACTGTTTGAAATTTTAAGTAATGAAAAAGAGGAAGCAATGGATGCTTATCTTTACACTCTTTATGATTTAGAGATGCTAGCTCCTGCTAATGATATTTTGGATATCTCTCAACCGAATGAATATCAAAACTTTAAAGCTTATAGAGCATTAAAAGAGTGTAACAAGCACTTTAACATTGAGCTATTTATATAGCATATATGCTTAAAAATCTATCCTTCGAAAAACCTATTTATGTATTAGCCCCACTTGCGGGCTTTACAGACCTGCCTTTTAGAAGTGTTGTTAAAAAATTTGGAGCAGATCTAACTGTAAGTGAAATGCTTAGCTCAAACGCATTAGCACATGGCTCTAAAAAAACACTACATATGTTGGAAAAAAGTCCAAATGAAGATCCTTACTCAGTTCAAATTGCAGCTTCACAAGTTGATATGGCAAGACGTGCTGTTGAAGTTTTAAATGAATACGATGGTATTGATATAATCGATCTGAATTGTGGTTGTCCTGTTCCAAAGGTTGTTGGACATGGAAGTGGAAGTTCACTTCTTTTAGACTTACCTTTAATGGGTGATATAATTAAAACTATCAAAGAGACTTCAAATAAGAACTTAACAAGTGTAAAGATTAGACTTGGATTTGAAAAAAAAAATCATATAGATATTGCAAAAATGGTTGAAGATAGTGGAGCTGACTTTTTAGCTGTTCATGGTAGAACCCGTGCTGGAAAGTTTAAAGCTGCTGTTGATTATGATGCGATTAAAGAGATAAAAGAGGCCGTATCTATTCCTGTTATTGCAAATGGTGATATTGACTCTTATGATAAGGCTAAATGGGTTCTAGAGCATACTGGTGCGGATGGTGTAATGATTGGTCGTGGTGCAGTTGGTGCTCCATGGATTTTTCATCAACTGCGATCTGGGACTGAGCATATAGATAAAAATTTAAAACATGAGATAATTATGGAGCATTTTGATAAGATGATTGAGTTTTACGGTGATCATGGTGTGTCTATGTTTAGAAAGCATACTCACACTTATTCTAAGGGTTATAGAGGAGCTTCTGTACTTAGAAATGAAGTAAACTCTATCAGTGATATAAAAGAGTATAGAGATACTATAGATGAATTTTTTAAAAACAATGAGATGGTAAGTTAATGTTAGAAATATCAAAATCAATCAGAGACTTACAAAAAAGTGATATTGCAGATAACCTATTTCATTATGATTACAATACAAAACATCTTTTATCGTTAATAAAAAAAGGTATAGATGTAGAAGACCCGTCTTATATGAGCTCATTTCGTTCTTTTGAAGGTGAAGTATATGAAAACTTCATATATGAGAAGCTTTTAAGATATGCAGAGGATAATGACTACATAGATAAGTTTGTCCTAAAAGGTTTTCACCAAAACAAATGTAAAGCATATCCAAATACTCTCTCAATAAGTGAAAAAGAGCAGATTGTATATAGAACAAAGAGTCGTGAGATTAGTGAGTTTGATGCGATGTTTGTTACTACAAAGAATGAACTTTACTTTGTAGAGATGACACTTGTTAAATCTGTTTTGAAATTAAGACGTAGATTGAGAAAGAAAAAAGCACTTTTAGAGATAGTGTTTCCAAATTATGAGATTAAAGCTCTTATCATATTAAATGATGGTGCAACTGGAACTAGGCAGTTTCCTGACTTCTGTAAGGTATGGTTTACAAAAGAGTTTTCAGCGGTAGAAGTTTTAGATTATATTACAGAACATAAAGACAGAAGAAGAATTATCATTCCAAAAGAGATAATGAAGTCTAAAAAGATGATTGAAGCGCACACTCTGAAGCTTCACCCATTTAGATACTACAATACTATGTCTTGGATTACAAAAACTCTAAGAAGCAACAAGAAGCATATTATAGATATGGGATTTTTAATGAATCCAAAAATCCAAAGATATCAGGATTTATATAATAAGTTCTATGTCGGATATTTAAGTGTTGAGAATGCTAAAGAGTTGCTAGGTCTTGGTGATGAGTATTTAGAGAATCAAAAAGTTGTTGTAGCCCTAGAGAAAAAATTTACGGATGAGATTGTTGTTACCTATTATATACAAAAAGCTCGTAAAAATTTAGTTCTTTACTCTTTTGATGATGATGGTAAAATGAGTAAAGAGAAAAAAGATCCATATGGTATAACTGTTACAGAAGTCTTTCACGTAGGTAAGTTGATGGATAAGAGTTATGAGCTGAATATGGCAAATGTAATTACTATTAAAAAACTTTTAAAAGAGAGATTTGCTAGACAAGCTCCTGCTATCTAGTCTTTTTCTCATTAGGCTTCATAGAGAATAGAAGCTGCTCTCTCTTTGTAGGCTTGCAGAGCCTCTTTAGGCTGATTTTTTTCACTGTTATTATTCGACTCAACTCTTAAAAAATCATCAAGTTCTTGATGTCTGTTTTGTAGTATAGATTCAAAATCTTCTTGTGTCGTAGGTTTATCATCTGTAAATTTATCAAGAAGTATATTATTTGCTCCCATAAGTACTAAATAGCTTTGTACTCCAAAGTCAAGCATAATAACACTGTTTTTCTCATTTAGCGTCTTTTGAAATCTTATAGAGATGTCACTGTTGTCTGCCATTGTTGCAGATGTAGGTTTAGTTTGTGGTGTTTGAGTATTTGTTTGCACTTGCTTGGCATCTGTATTTTCTTGAAACAACCATGGATTTTGTTTGTTTTGTATATTTTTACCTGCCATTTTTTTCTTAAGTACAAATAGAATTAAAATACCAATTATTAAGATAATTACTACTATGTAATAACTCGTAGACATATCATCACTCTTTTTAGTTGGTAATGCTGAAAGTGAAGTTGATGTAACTGTAGGAGTGCTTTTGAGACTATTTTTCTTGGCTGAGGCATTGGTAAATCTAAGTCTAAGGCCATAAGCATCTGAAGTCTTTGATGCAATTAGTTTAACAGATGGAGGAACAGAAGCAACTATTTGTGTTAAACCCGACATTGGTGTGATTGTGACAGAGTGCAGAAACTTTGATGAAACATTTTTAATTTTTGATGACTCTATAGAGGCACCACTAAGCTTTATAATAATTTTAGACTTAGAAATACTCTGCTTGATTACTCCATCATAAGGAGTGTCAAATGTTATCATAACATCGGCTCTATCTGTTCTGTCATAAATATTGTAACTTAGTATCTTTGCTGCTTGTAAAAGTGAAAGTGGAAGAAGAAAAAGGAGAAGGTATTTAATCATAGTCTCTCTTTTGAAAGGTGATATAAAACTGCACTTGAATCAAGAACTTCATTTATACGAATAGCAAGATTTTTCTCATAAACCATAACCTCACCTTTACCTAAAATACGACCATTGACATAAGATTCAACACTCTCTCCGGCAGGTTTTTTAAGATCTATAATTGAACCTTTTTCAAGCTTAAGTATCTCTCTTACGGTTAGTTCAGTCTCACCTAAATCGGCAATAAACTCAACTTCCATATCTAAAATACCAGAGTAGTCCATCCATGATAATTCCTCTTCTGGATTATAGGGAGCATCAGCTTCACCAAAATGGTGATAGTTTCTTTTCTTAGACATTTAGTTCCTTAATCGCTATCATAAGCTCATCATTTTGTACTTTAATAACTTTTGCTTGATCATATTCAAAATCAAATATATCTAGTTTTTCAAAGTGTGGAGTGTTTATGGTGTAAGGATTAAGATTGTTCTCTTCAGCGATAACTTTAGCACTTCCGATAATAAGGTTTGTAGTCTCTAGTGTCATATCTATCAATGTCTCCTCATCACTTTCATCTTCTTCTAAAAAGAGTTTTGAGACTCTCTGCATAAAGTTTTCATCTGAAGCGATATATACTCTATACTTTGAACCATCTTTCGTATCTATATCTATATAAGCAATAAGTGTTCTCTTTTTAATTTCACCATCATTTAGCTCATGTGGTTCACGAATTTGGTGGATACAAAAGTTTTCTGAAGCTTGTATGATGGTTTTTAACATTTGTTACCTTTTGTGGATAGCTTTTAATTATATTCATTATACTTTATGCAATCTCAAATGAATATTAAACTCTATGATTGAAGAGTATATACAACTACTATAAAGGGATATTTGAGTACAATTCGCAAAAAGTTACAGGGATAAGTGCTTATATGCTTGAATTAATACTGCTTGGTACTGGTGTTGGGGTTTTATCTGGTTTTTTTGGAATCGGTGGAGGAACAATATTAGTTCCACTCCTTTTAATGCTTGGATACGAGACTAAAGTGGCCATAGGGATATCAGTTTTACAGATGGTCTTTAGTTCTATATATGGAAGTTATTTAAATAATAAAAAAGGTACTCTTGATGTGCCTATGGTACTTGTTATCGGAATAGGTGGCTTTGTTGGAGCACTTCTTAGTGGTTCTCTAGCTTCTAGTTTTTCAGATGCTACGCTTGAGATGATTTTTTTGAGTTTTGCTACTTTTGCACTCCTGAGACTCTTTTTTAAGACAAAAGAACATAGAGACCAAAGAGAAGTTTCTAAGTTAACACTTCTAATAATTGGAGTGCCACTAGGTGCAATAAGTATGACTATTGGTGTTGGCGGTAGTATTATTTTAGTCCCTATTTTAGTGGGTTTTTTACATGTTCCGTTAAAAAAAGCTATTTCTGCTGGTCTCTTCTTTGTGATATTTTCATCAGTTGCAGGTTCTATCTCACATGCGAGGTTAGGTAATATTGATTATGAGAGTGGTGTTGTTATAGGTTTAGCCTCACTTGTAGGTGTTTATATAGGGATTCACTTAAAAGATAGAGTGGACACTGTTTTACAAAGAAGACTGCTTGCAGGTTTTTACTTGCTTATAGTCATGTATTTACTACAAAGAATATATTTATAGAGGTTTAAATGAGAAAAAAAGATGTAATAACAATAACAGGTGCAAGAGAAAATAATTTAAAAAATATAAATTTAACTATTCCAAAAAATGAACTGGTTGTTTTCACTGGACTTAGTGGAAGTGGAAAGTCCACACTTGCGTTTGATACTCTCTATGCAGAGGGGCAACGCCGATATATGGAATCTCTTTCATCATATGCCAGACAATTTCTTGACCGTGTTGGAAAGCCTGATGTTGATAAGATTGAAGGGCTTACTCCTGCTATTGCCATAGATCAAAAAACGACTTCAAAAAATCCACGCTCAACGGTTGGAACAATTACGGAAATATATGACTACTTTAGACTTCTTTATGCTCGCGTTGGAGTTCAGCACTGTCACAAATGTGGTAAAAAAATATCTCAAATGTCAGCTTCAGATATTATCGGTGAAGTTGCAAAACTACCAGAGGGTGCTAAGCTTGTTCTTATGGCTCCACTTGTGCGTGATAATAAGGGAGCTTACGCTGACCTTATTGAGTCACTTGTACATAAGGGTTATGTTCGTGCTATGATAGATGGCGTAATGGTGCGTTTAGATGAAGAGATAGAACTTTCTAAAACTAAAAAGCATACTATTAAAGTAGTTATAGATAGAGTTGTAGTTAAACCTGAAAACAGAGAGAGAATTGCAGCAGATGTTGAAAAAGCTCTAAAAGAGAGTTATGGTGAATTAGAGATAGATATACTAAACCATGAAGAGTTGGGTTTAAACAAGTCACAAATTCACTACTCTGAGCATAATGCCTGTTTTGACTGTAAGATAAGTTTTGACCCGCTAGAGCCACTCTCATTTTCATTCAACTCACCAAAGGGAGCTTGTCCTGAATGTGATGGATTAGGTCTGCGTTATGCACTTGACCAAGAGAAAATAATTGATAGTGATTTATGTATAGAAAAAGGTGCTGTAAAGATTGTTTATGGTTTTAATAAAGGTTACTATTTTACATTTTTAAAGGGCTTCTGTGCTCATAACAAAATAGATATGACCGTTGCTTACTCATCACTTCCTGAATATCAGAAAAAAGCGATACTTCACGGTAATATAGATGAAGTAGAGTTTCTTTGGAAAAATCATACAGTGAAGAGACTCTTTCCTGGAATCATCAGAATAGCTTACGATATGTTCAAGGATGAAAAAGAGCTTGCAGATTATATGAGTGAAAAAGTTTGTAATATCTGTGAGTCACATAGACTTAAACGTGAATCTTTAGCTGTAAGAGTAGGGCAAAAAGGTATAGCCGAACTTTTAGAAATGCCTATTGAGAAAACATATAATTGGTTTAAAGATGAGAGTAATTTCTCATATTTAGATGCACAAGATGAACAGATTTCAGCACCGATATTAAATGAAATACGTGAGCGTTTATATTTTTTATATGATGTTGGACTTGGATATATTACATTAGGACGTGATGCTAGAAGTATCAGTGGTGGAGAGGCTCAAAGAATTCGTATTGCCTCTCAAATTGGAAGTGGATTGACGGGTGTGTTATATGTTTTAGATGAGCCAAGTATTGGTCTGCATGAACGTGACACTCAAAAACTTATACGTACTCTTAGAAGTCTTCAAGAAAAAGGTAATAGTGTTATTGTTGTTGAGCATGATAAAGAGACTATAGAAAACGCAGACTTTATTGTTGATATTGGAAGTGGAGCAGGGAAGTTTGGTGGTGAGGTTGTTTTTAGCGGTACTTTAGATAAGCTAAAAAAGGCTAAAACACTGACTGCTGATTATCTTTATGGTAGAAAAAAAATAGAGTATTTTTATAGACGCTCACAAGATAAACATATAGAAATCAAGAATGTAAAATTAAATAATATCAATAATCTGAGTGCGAAGATTCCTCTTAATAATTTTGTCTGTATTACCGGTGTGAGCGGAAGTGGAAAGAGTTCCCTAATGCTTCAAACGCTGCTACCAACAGCGCGTGAGTTATTAAATCATGCAAGAAAAGTAAATAAGGTTGCTGGTGTTGAGATAACAGGTTTAGAGCATGTGGATAAAGTAATTTACTTGGATCAAAGCCCGATAGGTAGAACTCCGCGTTCAAATCCTGCGACTTATACAGGTGTTATGGATGAAATAAGAAACTTATTTGCTGAGACTAAAGAGTCTAAGATAAGAGGTTATACAGCCTCACGCTTTAGTTTTAATGTTAAGGGTGGTAGATGTGAGAAGTGTCAAGGTGAGGGTGAGAACAAGATAGAGATGCACTTTTTACCAGACATAATGGTTAAGTGTGATTCTTGCCATGGTCGCAGATATAACCAACAGACTTTAGAGGTTTTTTACAAGGGTAAAACTATTGCTGATGTATTGGCGATGAGTGTGGATGAAGCATTTGAGTTTTTTGCTCCAATTCCTAAGATAAATCTAAAGATGAAAACACTTGTGGATGTTGGACTTGGCTACATTACTCTTGGTCAAAACGCAGTAACACTTTCAGGTGGTGAAGCTCAGAGAATTAAACTAAGTAAAGAATTGAGTAGAAAAGACACAGGTAAAACACTCTATATTTTAGATGAGCCAACAACAGGTCTTCACTTTGCAGATGTGGACAGATTAACAAAAGTTCTACATCATTTTGTAGAA
Organism: Sulfurimonas sp.; assembly: GCA_021157485.1. Taxonomy (GTDB): domain Bacteria; phylum Campylobacterota; class Campylobacteria; order Campylobacterales; family Sulfurimonadaceae; genus Sulfurimonas. Next base: position 10,067 of record JAGGWO010000012.1, read on the forward strand.
CTTGGTAACAGTGTGCTAATTATTGAGCATAATCTTGATATGATTAAAAATGCTGACTGGGTAATAGATATGGGTCCAGAAGGTGGTTCCGGTGGAGGGCTCATAATTGCCCAAGGTTCCCCTGAAGACATTGCAAAGACTTATAAAAAGACAGGTTCATACACTGGAGAGTATCTTAAAAAAGAGTTAGCACTGCACAAAAAATAATATTTAAATAACAGAATTTTTGTATAATAGTTTAATAATTTATACAAGGTATGTGATTTGTTATTTAATTTGAGCGAAATATTTATTATAGTTGCTTTAGAAGCTTTTTTGATTTTCTTGGTTGTGTTTAGATACTTTAAGCTAAAGAGTGAAAAGCAATCAGATGTAGTGCATGGTCTGGAGTCTGAACTTCAGCATGTTTCTCAAGAACTTTCAGAAGCAGAATCTTCAGAAAACTCACATGAAATTGACATTACAAAAACTAGCTTTATCGGTGAGCAGATTAGAAAAGTTGAAGCACTTGAATCAGAGCTAGAAAAGCGCCAAAAAAGAGTTGATGATACTAAGCTAATAGCTCAAAAAGCAAATATGGCTAAGCATGATTTTTTATCGAATGTGAAATATGAAATATATACTCCATTAAACACTATTGTAACAAACACAGAGTCTCTTGGTAAAGCACTCAAAGATAAAACACTTTTAAACTTTGCAAAAAATATATATGACTCATCTCGTAAACTCTCACAAATGTTTGAAAAAATAATCACACTCTCTGAATTGGAGCTAAATACATTTGATACTATGGAGAGTGCAGTAGATATAAGAGAACTACTAGAGAGCAAGATGCATAAGTATAGAGCCCTTGCAAACAAAAAAGAGCTAGATTTTACTCTATCTGTAGATGAAGATATTCCAAATAGATTGATGTTGGATGAAAATATTGTTGAAGAGATAGCAGATAATTTGATTCACAATGCCATTAAGTTTACAAGTAGTGGATATGTAAAGGTCAGAGTACTTACTAATGGTTTTGATAAAGCTAAAAATGCTATTAATTTTTCTCTGATTGTAGAGGATAGCGGTGTTGGAATAAAGAAAGAAAATCATACTAAGATTTTTAATATTTTCCAAAAGCTTGATGATGAAAGTTCAGAAACTATAGGGCTTGGCTTATCAATTAATAAAAAAATGGCAGATTCTATAAATGCAAATCTGCAACTGCAGAGTAGACCGTCGCACGGTTCGACATTTGCACTCTTTTTTAAACAAGTAGAGATTTTTCTCTCAAATGATCAAAATAGTATTTTTGACCCTCTTGTAGATTTTGCTCAAATTAGACCTAGTGGTGCTTCAGTAATGGTAATTGATGAAGACCATAGTATATGTAATACAATAGAAGGAAACTTTCGAGATAGCGCAGTAGAAGTCTCTTCGTTTGTAAATACTCGTGATGCTATAGCAGTACTAAAAAGTAAAAAATTTGATTTGATTTTTATAGATATTGATATGTTAAGTGTTGATGATAGTGCTGTATCAAAAGTTATTATGCACATAAGTAGAGCACCTGTTGTGACTATGACTAATGTTAGACTCAAAGATATAGAGTTTGATGAAGCAGGTGTAGCACCTATAGGACATCTAAAAAAACCTATATCAAGGTTTGAACTTTTCAAAATATCGCTGGAAATCTTAGACTCTAAAAAACTAAAAATTCTTTCTGATGGTACACTCAAAATTAAATAAAATATTTAAACTTCTCTTTTAATGGCATATAAAAAAAAATAGGTATAATTACGAAAAAATTAAAGGCTATTGCTTATGTCAACATATGTTTTTGGACATACAAGTCCAGATAGCGACTCTATTGTAGGTGCTATATCTCTTTCATATCTTAAAAATCAACTTGGCGAAGATTGTATCCCGACTCGTCAAGGTGAAATCTCTGCTGAGACAGAATTTATATTAAATAAGTTTGGTGGTGCAACTCCTGAACTTAAAACTTCAGTAGCTGGTGAAAATGTTTACCTAATCGATTTCTCAGATAAGGCTCAAGCTCCTTCAGATATTATGGAAGCTACTATCCTTGGTATAGTTGATCATCATAAACTTGGTGACTTAACTACTGATACTCCATTAGAGTGTTGGATACGTCCAATAGGATGCTCTAATACAATTGTTTATGAGATGTTTAAGGCTAATGATGTTGAGATACCAAAAGATTTAGCGGGAATGATGATGTGTGCAATTTTAAGTGATACTGTAATCTTTAAATCACCAACTTGTACAAAAGTAGATACTAAAGCGGTAAAAGAGTTAGCTGCTATAGCAGGTATCCAAGATTATAAAGCTCTGGCAATGGAGATGTTTATAGTCAAATCTGCAGTTGATGGTGCATCTGCTCGTAACCTTAATACTAGAGACTATAAAGCATTTGAGATGAATGGTTCTAAGGTTGGTGTAAATCAACTTGAGATGGTAGATATCTCTGCTCTTGATGATAGAAAAGAAGAGATACTTGAAGATATGAGAGCGATGAAAGAAGAAGAGGGTTTACATACAATGCTTGTTCTTCTGACTGATATCATGAAAGAGGGTTCTCAACTTCTATGTGTTAGTGATGATGCTAGCAAGATAGAAGCTGCGTTTAACACTAAACTAGAGAACAATCAAGTTTGGCTTGATGGTGTTTTAAGTCGTAAAAAACAGGTTATACCTTTCGTACAACCACAATTTAAATAAACAATAAAAACTAAGGAATAAAAACTATGGGAAAATTTGACGCACTATTTGAAGATGAAGATGATATATTTGCAGGGACACCTGAGTCTAAGTACTGGGATATATCTGCACAACTAAGTGAAGATTTATTAAAAGATGAATTTGATGGTATTGTTGCGAGACTTGCTGCTATGGAAGCGATGTTAGCGGAGAACCATGATTACGATGATTTGGATGCAACGATAAGAAATTTTCAAGCTACAAATTTCACTAAAATGGCAGAGCTTAAAAAAAGTGTTTATATGGAATTAGCTGGACAGCTTATTTATAGAGTTGCTGAGTAAATAAACTCAGTTTCTCCTAATATTACACTTCATTTTATTTGAGTAGTGAGTAGCACTTACTACATCCCCGATTATCGCCTTATGAAATAGATATGGCTCTTTAATATTTCGAATAACAAATCTTCCACCTGAAGTTGTAATTACTTCTATTGTACCTATATCTATAATAGTTTTAAACCTTTGGCTAAATGGTTTAATATAGATAGTTCTAATCTCTTCAAGATTAACAGGAAATATCTCTTTTATTTTATGACCTTTTAATATAATCAATCTCTCTTGAGTGAGTAAGCAATGGTAAGACCTTTTTTCTTTTATCTCTTGAGTATGTACATAGAGAGTTCGTATAATTAGAACAGCACCAATAATGCCTATTTCGTACTCAACACCTATAAACAGCAGTACAACACCAAGTAGGTAGAGTTTTAAAAGAGGATTATAGAAGCTGTTTGATATCTCAGCTTCTACTAAAAGCGATTCATTCTTGTGAAGAATTTTATTAATATCTTTCAAAATGAATATCCCTTTTATCTACTCAGCGTAAAGGTAGCGTTTTATTTTTTTTGTTGGAGTTTTAACAAATGGTTCTATCTGTTCTATAAACTTAGTCATTCTAGAAAATGATGATACTTGAGAGTTTACATCTACTCTCATCTCCTCAAGAAGGTCAGCTATTTTTTGACGAACTTCAGCATCAGGTGTATTATCAGCTTTGAACATTTTGTCTATAAGTTCATAATCTAAGTGAACTCTAGCTACTAGTTTAGAATCTTGTTCTATCACTAAAGAGTCCATAACCACTTCATTTTGGTTGATAGTAGCTTCAATTTGTTCAGGATAAATATTTTCACCACCTGCTCCTATGATTACATTTTTACTTCTTCCACTTATAAAAAGGAAGCCATCCTCATCTATATGACCTAAATCACCAGTAAAAAACCAGCCATCTTGGATAACTTCTGCTGTCTGTTTTTCATCTTTATAATAACCCATCATAACACTAGGAGATTTTGCAATTATTTCCCCCGTGCCAGTTTCTTGATCTGGATCTTTTATAGCGAGCTCAACGCCAGCCATAGCTATTCCAGTAGATGTGAGCTTGATATCTGCTCCTAAAACTCCACCAGCAAGAAGTGGAGCCGTCTCTGTTAAACCGTAACCAATGATATACGGAAAATTTGCTTCTTTTAAAAATGCTTCAACATAAGGTGAGATTCCAGCTCCGCCTATACCAAAAAATCTTAATCTTCCACCAAAAGTCTCTATAAGTTTTTTCCCTGCAACTGCGTTTAGCTTTTTTCTAAAGAATGGTATGCTATATAAAGTTCTCATTATAAATGAACCTGTAAATTTTGGAAGAATTTTATTTTTATAAATTTTCTCTATGATTAGAGGAACACTAATCATCATTGTTGGTCTTACAATTGAAAATGCTTTTAGCAGTACACTTGGGGTTGGAACTTTATCTATATAGTAAACACTTGCACCGTGTAGTATAGGGATAATAAGCCCAACAGTACACTCTAAAGTATGTGCTAATGGAAGTATGGATAAAAATACATCATCTTTTGTAATAGTTACTTGAATATGAGCACTCATAGCATTTGTAACTAGGTTTTTATGAGAGAGCATAACACCTTTTGAGTGACCTGTTGTCCCTGATGTGTAAAGAAGGGATGCCATGTCATCCTCTTTGGGTTGAATGATTTGGGATGATTTAGATATTTTTTCAGTCAGTTTAGAGATATAACTTTTATTTGTTAACTCATCAATAAGTGTTAAATCATCAAGTTTTATAACAAAGTTTACCTCATTGTTTTCACACTCTTCTATAGTTGTAAGGTGTCTATCGGAAACAAAGACTGCTTTAGCTTCTGAGTGTCTTATAATGTGATGGACATCAGACGGATGAAAATCTGGTAGTACAGGAACTACAATAGCCCCAAAATAAGTAATAGCAAAATATGCTATACCCCAGTTAGGCATATTTTCACTAAGAAGTAAAACTTTATCACCTTTTGTGATTCCATTGTTACGAAGAAGTTCTACCATCTCTTGGATTTTTTCATTTAACTCTGAGTACTTCATAGGCTCTTGACCAGCTTTACCAAATGCATTTTGATCTCCATACAAATCAATTGAACGATTTAGTAAGCTTGGAAGTGTAAAGTTTTCTAAGTTTTCATAAGGGTAAGTCATATCTAATCTCTTTATATATATTAATTTAGTACTATTATACATATAAAAAAAAATATCAAACTTAAAGCAACTACAAAGGTTATATCTTGAGCAGAAGAAGCAAAACTAAACAGCCAAAACGCGATACAGTTACGTTTAGTGAAAAAGATTTTTTACCTACAACTAGAGAAGAGATGGATGCTCGTGGTTGGGACTATTGTGATATTATCCTTGTAAGTGGCGATGCCTATATAGATTCTCCTTTTATTGGTGTTGCTATGGTTGGCCGCATGCTGGAAAAGCTTGGATATAAAGTTGGAATGATTGGCCAGCCTGATACAAAATCTCCTGATGATATTATGCGTTTAGGTGAGCCGCGTTTGTACTGGGGTGTAAGTGGCGGTAGTGTTGACAGTATGGTTTCAAACTACACGGCGACAAAGAAGTTTAGAAACTCAGATGATTATACTCCGGGTGGAAAAAATGATAAAAGACCAGATAGAGCACTGAGTGTTTATTGTAATTTAATCAGAAGATATTTTAAGGGAACTGTTCCGCTTGTTTTAGGTGGTATTGAGGCTAGTTTGAGACGAGTAAGCCACTATGATTATTGGCAAAACAAGATGAAAAAACCTGTGATTTTTGATGCAAAAGGTGACATACTTATATATGGTATGGGTGAGATAGCACTAGAACAACTAACTCGTGCTATAGCTTTAGGAGAGGAGTGGAGAGATATTCGCGGAGTATGTTACATCTCTAAAGAGCCAGTTTATGAGTATATTCAACTCCCTTCACATCAAGAGTGCATAGATACTCCTGAGCGTTATATTGATTTGTTTGATGATTTCTATGATAATAATGACCCGATAACTGCAAAAGGATTGTGCCAACCGGTAGATAATCGTTTTCTTATTCAAAATCCTCCATGTGATTATCTCAATGAAAAAGAGATGGATGCAAACTCTAATCTTCCATTTACCAGAGAGCTTCATCCATACTATGCAAAAGATGGAAAGGTTAAGTGTTTAGAGACTATTAAGTTCTCTATCATGACACATCATGGTTGTTGGGGAGAGTGTAACTTCTGTGCTATTGGTGTTCATCAAGGTAGAACTATTAGAACACGCTCAGAGACAAATATACTTAGTGAAGCAAAAGATTTTAACAAGTACAAAGACTATAAGGGAATTATCTCTGATGTAGGTGGACCCACTGCAAATATGTACGGTTATGAGTGTGACAAGAAGCTCAAAAAAGGGACTTGTGATCATATGAAGTGTGTGGATGCTGAGCGACTTTGTAAAGTAATGCATGTTGACCATAGTAGAAACATAAATCTTCTACGTCAAATTAGAAATGTTGAAGGTGTACGAAAAGCATTTATAGCAAGTGGTGTACGATATGACTTTATAACAGCAGATAAAGAGCATGGATATAGTTACTTAAAAGAGATGGTAGAACATCATATATCCGGACAGTTAAAAGTAGCACCAGAACATACACAACAACATGTATTGGAACTTATGGGAAAACCGGGGAAACAGACATTGGTTGACTTTAAAAAAATGTATGACAAGTTGAATAAAGAGACTGGGAAAAAACAGTTTTTGACATACTATCTTATAGCTGCTCATCCAGGTTGTGAAGAGAAAGATATGCATGAACTCAAACGCTTTACAACTGATGAACTTCAGATGAATCCAGAGCAGGCTCAAGTATTTACTCCAACACCAAGTACTTACTCTGCAGTAATGTATTACACAGAGTTAGACCCAAAAACCCGTAAGAAAATATTTGTAGAAAAAGATACGAAACGCAAAGAGAAGCAGAAACAGATAGTTGTTAAAAAAGATAGTTTTTCAAGTGGTTTTGCTTCTTAGTTAATAGAAGTAGCAGTTAAAAATATATACTCTTTACCTGTAACAGTTACGCGAAACTTCTTTTGTTGAAGATATTTTTTACAAAATATTACATCTTTATATAGAAGTCCCATCTCGCTAAATGGATAGTTTTTAACACGTGCTCCATATATCATCTCTCCATCTACCCATCTACAGTTTGGAAAGCCAAGTATCATAGCTCCACTGCGTTTGAGCTGGTTTTGTACGACTGACATAAAGAGTGGATTAAACTCTAGATTTGAGCTTTGAAGTGTGCCTATACTAATAATGAGGTCAAATTTTCCTAACTCAAGTGAGGCTAATTCATTTATATCATGAGTATAAAAAGAGATATTTTTATACTCTTTAAATTTTTCTTTTGCTGCGTTTATGGCAGAAGAGCAGTAGTCGATACCAATGAGTTCAAGATTTTTAAAATTGGTTGCATACTTTTGGATAACTTCAAACTCATCACCACTGTTGACACCAAGGTTTAAAACTCTGATACGTTTGTTTATATTTGCGTTTTGTAAAGCTTTTAAATAATGAGTAATAAACGCAGGTTCTTCATTTTTATGTATTTGTGAAAATATAGACTCTGCACCATATTTCTCTTCTTTATCCGTAGTGGATTTATGGAAACTGTCATCTGAATTTAATTTTTCATATCTGATTAAAACTGTGTTATGAGATTTTATGATTGGAGTCAGCATTCTGCAGTGAAGTGTTTGAGCTAAATCAACCCAAGCTTTATAGCCTCTATAGACATACTCTTCAGCTTCAATCATAACTATATTTCCCGCATAAGTTGATGAAGAGTAATCAGGATTTAAAACTTCAAACTCCAGTATCTCTTTTGGGTTTAAAGTGGTGAGTTTCTCTTGTAAAGTAGTTATTATTTGAAGCATTGCTTCTTTTGTGAAGTTAAACATGAAGAAATTATACAGTTTTATTTTAGGTAAATCTTGTTTTTATGAAATAGAGTATCCAAGACACTGGTTTTTTTTGTTATATCTTTAAGATAATCATCATAATTTGTATCATTTGCTTCAAAAAAGTCTAAGAGGTACTTTATAGATGCTATTTCACCCTCACTTTTTTCTATCTCTAAAAGCTTTTCATAAAGAGGTTCTATCTCTTTTACAGCATGTGAGGGCGCGGCATAAGTTACAGCCATATAACCGTTTTCTTTTTTTGTTACTTCACTATGTGTAGTCTTAAAACTGGTAGTAACCCAATAGTAGTTGCCATCTTTTGTCCTGTTTTTTAGAATTGCTAAGATGTCTTGATTATCCTTAAGACGCTGCCACATAAGTGTAAAGATAATCTTTGGCATATCTGGATGGCGAATGATGCTATGGGCTCTTCCAACTAGCTCATCTTCTTTATATCCAGTGATTTTTTTAAAATAGTGATTTGTATATTTAATATTACCTCTTAAATCTGTTCTTGTAACAAGAGGCTGGAGAGGGTCAGGCTTGATTTGCTTAGAGGTTTTCTTTTTACTAGCGAACATCAATAACCCTTTTTGTTTGGATTATATAATAATAAATAACTAAAGTAAATAAATTTACTGAAAAATTCGATGAATGCAAAAAATGTTCCAACTTTTTGTGTATCTTACATTTCTTTCAGTTTTATTTTCATACAATAGTGAAAATAATTTGAAAAACCAAAGAATGAGAATAGATAAAGAATGAGAATAGATAAATTTTTAAATTCGGTAAATATTACAAAGCGTCGCTCTGTGGCACAAGATATGATAAGTAACAAAGTTGTACTTATAAATGGTGCTGTAGCTAAGGCAAGTAAAAATGTGGAAGTTGGCAGTATCGTAACAATCAACTATCTAGAGAGCTCTAAAAAGTATGAAGTTCTTAAAATTCCTACAGCAAAATCAACACCAAAATCTCTCCAGGATGAGTATATAAAGGACGTGTCATGACTTATGAAGAATCTAAAAAGCAGTTTACCTCTCTTTTTAAGCATGAGATGAGTGATGAAGTAATGAGAGAGTTTTTACTTAGTATGACTTTAGATAAGCACACTTCTGTTGAGTCTATAGCTGCTGCTGCTGAAGTGATGCGAAGTTATGCACTACCTCTGCCAATTTCCCAAGAGTTACGTTTAAACGCTATAGATATCGTAGGAACAGGTGGAGACAAGATAGGCTCTTTCAATATCTCTTCTACGGTTGCTCTTTTGGTTGCTGCATGTGGATGTACTGTTGCAAAACATGGAAGTCGTTCTGTAACTTCAAAATCTGGAAGTGCAGATATGTTTGAAGAGCTTGGCGTGAGACTTGATTTAAGTATACCAAATAGTGCAAGACTCTTAGAAGAGACAGGTTTCA
>JAGGWO010000094.1 GCA_021157485.1 Sulfurimonas sp.
ATAAGCCGCCATTGCAGCGTCAATATCACCTCTATGGTATGCACACTTACCCTGGTATAGGTTAGCTTGAACACTATAAGGGTCATCTCTATATAACTCATCTGCTAATTGACAAGCTTTCTCATACTCTTGCTTCTCAAATAGGCTTTTAATCGTTTGTGTTTCTTGCGTTTGCTCTTGTGAGTCAGCCAATTGAGATGGGAATCTATAACTCTTTGAAAGAAGTAGAGAAGGGATTAAAAATAAAAAAAGTAAATATTTATAATACAAAGTCACTAATCTCCACTGTTAACATTTTATATACAATTCTACACTTTTTATCTATCCATTAAGCTTAATAAACTATAATAATCATACTCTAGACAAGGAATATGATTTATGAATGAGAGCATAGATAAAGCGGCAGGTGGTGGTGATTTTTTAATTTGGATAGTTATGTTTAGTATACTTGTTGTTGCTGTAGGATATCTAGCTTGGATAAATAAAGATATTGAGAGATAGCCTTATTGAATCATTATAAGGCTATATAAAGAGAATCGTAATAAAATTATATATAATAAATGTTACAAAAGAGTTAATAAAAGGAAATTTATGAAGAAATGTAATTCACTAGAAGAAGTAAGAAACGCAATTGATGAACTTGATACAAAACTGGTTGATTTAATCTCTGAGAGAAGTCACCTAATTCGTCAAGCGGCTGCGTTTAAACAGAGTGTAGAAGAGGTTAAAGCAGAAGATAGAATCGATTTCATACTCCAACGTGTACGTCATCATGCTATAAAAAAAGGTGTATCACCTAATATGATTTCAGACCTATTCGTAATTATGATTGATGAAATGGTTGAAACAGAAATAGCAGAGTTTAGAAATGATGGTAAGTTTTAATTACAAAAGAGCTTTGGCTCTTTTGTAATTATTTGTATCTGTAAGTGATACGTCCCTTATCAAGAGAGTAAGGTGTTAGTTCAAGTTTCACTTTATCACCTGGAAGAATTTTAATGTAATGCATTCTCATTTTTCCAGCAATATGACATAAAATAATATGTCCATTTTCTAATTCAACACGAAAAGTTGCATTTGGTAATGCTTCAATAATCTTGCCGTCAACTTCTATAACGTCAGCTTTAGCCATTTATAAGTCCTTTTTGTAACTCTTAAGCAAGAGATAATATTTCAGCTTTACCATTGATAACTGCAACAGTATGCTCGTAGTGTGAACCGCGTAAACCATCGGCACTAACAACATCCCAACCATTCTCTAAAATAATTGGTTTGGAATCCTTTTGACATATCATCGGTTCAAGACAAAAAACCATTCCGTTTTTAATCTTTGGACCAGCCTTAGGATTTTTTCCTTCAAGATAGTTTGGTATTTCAGGTTCTTCATGAGGTTTCTTACCAATCCCATGTCCACAAAAATTATAGAGTGGAACAAAACCGCGACCTCTGATGAACTCTTCTAAAATTAGAGAGAGTTCTTTAAATCTCATACCTTCTTTTATCTCACTTATCGCATGATAAAGGCTATCTTTAGCACAGGCAATCAAAGCTAAATCTTCATCTGTTACACTACCAACTGGTACTGTAATAGCAGCATCCCCAAAATAAGCATCTTTCTCAGTTCCGATATCGTAACCGATAACATCACCCTCTTGAAGCTTATAGTCAGTTGGAATACCATGAATAATAACTTGATTTAGTGAAGTACAAACAGCATTAGGAAAGCCATAAAGACCTTTAAAAGATGGCTTAGCACCATGAGAGCGGATATAATCCTCTGCCATGGCATCAAGCTCTTTTAAAGAGGCTCCAACTTTTGTGTTTGCATGAAGTAGTTCTAACGCACCACCAACAATTTTGTTAGCAGTTCTTAATTTTTCAATTTCGTTAGGTTTTCTTAGCGCAATCGCCATTGTTAAAGACCGACCGCACTTAAAGTTTCATACTTACTCATATAAACCTGAGCTTCTATTTTTCTCATCGTATCAAGTGCAACTTGAACAACGATTAAAACAGCTGTACCACCAAAAAAGAACGGAACACCCATACCTTTTATAATCATAAATGGCAGAGTCGCAACAAGACCTAAATAAAGAGCACCTGTAAAAGTTAATCTACTTGCAGTCTCATTTAAGAACTCTTTCGTAGCATCACCCGTACGGATACCTGGAATAAATCCACCTTGGCGCTTTAGGTTGTCTGCAATATCTTTTGCATTAAATGTAATCGAAGCATAAAAGAATGCAAAGAAAATAACAAAAGAAAATGTCAAAAAGTTAAAGAAATAACTATTTGGATTTAACAGATCAGCCACTGCTTGAATAGCAGGATTTGTACTACTAGATAAAACAGTCATTGGAAACATCAGTATCGCAGAAGCAAAGATAACTGGAATAACACCAGCTAAGTTAACTTTGATAGGAATGTAGTTCATAACTCTTTTGTTTTGGTTTTGCATCATAGTCTTTTTAGCATATGTAATTGGAACACGACGTTCACCAAGTTCTACATAGATAATAACTGCTACAGTACCAAGTACTAAAAGTAAAATACCAATAACAACGATAAAACTCATTGCACCTGTATTTACCATAGTTACAGTTTGACCTATAGCACGTGGAATAGCTGAAACAATACCTGCAAAGATAATCAGAGAGATACCGTTACCGATACCACTTTGAGTAATCTGCTCACCAATCCACATAAGTAACATAGTTCCCGCTAACATTGAGATAGCAGCAAGAAGTATAAATGTATTTTGATCGGCAATAATAGCACTGCTTCCAGTAGGTCCAGTTAAACTCTGTAATCCAACACTTACACCAATCGCTTGAATTAAAGTAATTGCAATAGTCGCATAACGAATAATTTGCATATACTTAACCATACCATCACGCTCTTTTTTCATTTGACCTAAAGTAGGAAATGTTGCAGCTAAAAGCTCCATAATAATAGAAGCAGTGATATAAGGCATAATACCAAGTGAAATAATAGATAGTCTCTGTACTGCGTTTCCGCTGAACATATTAAATAGTCCAAGAGCATCTGATTGGTGTGAGTCGAAGAAAGAAGCAATAACAGCAGTATCTACGCCTGGTACTGGCACATAAGCCAGTAGGCGGTAGACAAATAAAAAACCGATAGTAATAAGTATCTTATTTACTAGATTTTTATTCACAATTATTTACCAGTAGTTGTAACGTTTTCGTCTTTAATTTTCGATGCTAAATCTTTTGCAGATGCACCTACTAATTTAACTTTAGTAACTGTAGCACCGATTTTATGAACACCACGGATAGAATCCATAGTAATCTCAGCTAACTCAGCAACAGCTTTGATACGCTCAACGTTGATAACATATGGTTTTACATTGTGAGATGTAAAACCTATCTTAGGCATACGTTTTGCAAGTGGTTGTTGACCACCCTCAAAGTTTCTTTTTCTTTTGTAACCTGAACGAGATTTCTGACCCTTTTGACCACGACCCGCAGTCTTACCAGTTCCAGAAGCTTGTCCACGTCCTGTACGTTTACGATTTGCAGTAGAACCTTCAGCAGGTGTTAAATTTTCAATACCCATCATCTATCCTTTTAATCTGCCAAGTGCTTCAACCGTAGCACGAACTAACGTACCTGGGTTGTTTGAACCGATTGATTTTGTAAGAATATCTTGAATTCCTGCAAGCTCAAGAACTGGACGAGCAGCTCCACCGGCGATAACACCTGTACCTTCAGATGCTGGCTTAAGTAAAACACGTGAAGCGTTATACTTATGCTCAATATCATGTGCTATTGTTGTACCTTTAATACTTACAGTTGTAAGATTTTTAAACGCATTATCAACAGCTTTACGGATAGCATCAGGAACTTCTTTCGCTTTTCCCATACCATAACCGATAGTACCATTCTTGTCACCAACTACGATAAGTGCAGTAAAACGAAAACGTCTACCACCCTTAACAACTTTAGTAACACGACCAATATTTACAATTGATTCTTCAAAATCATCTCTGTTAATTTCCATCATGTCTCCTTAAAACTTAATTTCGTTAGCACGAAGTGCATCACCAAATGCAGCGATAACACCGTGATATTGGTAACCATTACGATCAAATACAACTTCAGAAATTTTTGCAGCTTTAAGTGTTGCAGCAAATGCTTCACCTAGTGCAGCAGCACCTTCTTTGTTAGCTTTATGACCAGTAGTCTTTGAATTAAGTGCCGCTAATGTTGTTGCAGTAACATCATCAATAGCTTGTACACTTAAATAACGATTTGAACGAAATACAGAAACACGAGGAAGTGAAGCACAACCAGATATTTTTGCACGAATACGTAACTTACGCTTTAAACGGTTAGCTACTTTATTTTTTAATACTTTTGCATTCATAATTTAATACCCTCCCTTACTTCTTAGCAGTTTTACCGGCTTTACGCACGATATGCTCTTCCATGTATTTAACACCTTTACCTTTGTACGGCTCTGGTGGACGGAAACTTCTAATTTTTGCAGCTGCAGAACCTAAAAGTTGTTTGTCATGACTCTTAAGAGTAATAACATTTTTCTCAACACTAGCCTCAAGTCCATCAATTAAATCAAAATTAATGTCATGTGAGTGACCAAGTTGAAGATTAAGAACTTTACCTTTAACAGCAGCTCTGTAACCAACACCATTAATCTCTAGTTGCTTAGTGTAACCAGTAGTTAAACCAGTAACAATATTAGCAGCTAATGCTCTATAAGTTCCCCAGAATGCTCTGTGAGATTTCTCATCTGATTTAGCAGCAAAAGTTAAAATATTTCCATCGATTACGAAGTCAACATTTCCTTTTGTATCTAAATCCATAGTTGTTTTGCCCTTAGCAAAAGTTATTACATCACCATTTGAACTAACTTTGATGTCAGCTGCAAATTCTACAGGTTTTTTACCAATTCTTGACATAATTCACCCCTACCAGATCGTACACATAACTTCACCACCAATGCCAAGGTCATATGCCTTGTCATTAGCTAGAACGCCATGAGATGTACTTACAATAATAGTTCCGTAACCATTTTTGAAACGTTTGATATCTTCTTTACCTTTGTAAACACGTCTACCAGGCTTAGAAACTCTTTTCATTTCGTTAATTACAGTTTTTCCATCTTCATTGTACTTAAGTACAACTTTGATAGTTTTTTTAACGCCATCTTCAGTTACATTACAAGACTCTAAGTAACCTTTTTCAACTAAGATATTTGCCATTGCTTCAACACTCTTAGAGTGAACTAAAGTAGTAACAGGTAATCTTCTCATACCAGCATTACGAACACGAGTTAACGCATCTGAAATTAAATCATTAATCATTAATTATTTCCTTATGTTGCAAGTCTATATAAATACAGACTGCTAATTGTTAGGAGTTTCAAGTGGATGGCGTGAGCCTACCAACTTGACTTTCTAACACCTGGGATTAATCCCTCGTTTGCCATTTTTCTAAAACAGATACGACAGATACCAAAGTCACGAAGTACTGAATGTGGACGACCACAGATTTGACATCTTGTGTATCCGCGTACTTTAAACTTAGGTTCTCTTTTCGCTTTAGCGATCATAGACTTTTTAGCCATTAGTTACTCCCTTTAGTAAAAGGCATGCCCATTTTCTCTAAAAGAGCAAAACCAGCCTTATCTGAATCAGCAGTTGTAACAACTGTGATATTCATACCATGAATTTGCATGATTGAATCATAGCTAACTTCTGGGAAGATAAGTTGTTCTTGAAGACCGAAGTTATAGTTACCACGACCATCAAAACCATTTCTTGGAACACCA
>JAGGWO010000007.1 GCA_021157485.1 Sulfurimonas sp.
CCATTAATTGGACACTGTACAGAAGTAAACTACTTTGAAGATGGTGATTATGGTTATGTTACCTCTGATAAAATACTCATTTTAAACAAAGACGGTAAAAAACAGCAACCAAACTTTACAAAACTTTCTCAAAATAAACTTTCTGCTCAAAAAGATGGATTTAGATTCTTTATGGAAAAAGAGATTTACGAACAAGGTAATGTTATTGCGGACACACTTCTTGGACGTCTGAGTGATGATGAAATTATTTTTGAAGAACTTGATGACTCACTTTTTGATGGAATCAATGAAATAAAACTTTGTGCTTGTGGAACATCTTACCACTCAGCTCTAAGTGCAACTTATCTATTTGAGAGATACTCTAAAATCAAAACAACTATCGAAGTGGCAAGTGAGTTTAGATACCGTGAACCAATCATGAGTAAAGATACTCTTTTTGTTGTAATCTCTCAAAGTGGAGAGACGGCTGACACTCTTGAAACACTGAAAATGGCAAAAAAAGCTGGACTTAAAACTCTGGTTATCTGTAACGTTGACAACTCTTCTATGGTGCGTTTAGCTGATGCCTGCATACTTACTCGTGCAGGAGTTGAAAAAGGTGTAGCGTCAACAAAAGCTTTTGCAACCCAAGTTACAGTTTTTTGGATGATGAGTCTTTATATAGCAAAACTTAAAAACTCAATGACAAAAAGTGAAATAGCTAGGCAAATCTCACTTTTACGTGAGGTTCCAGCTTCCGTGAAAGTGACAAATGAAATGCATGAGAGAATTAAACGTCTATCTAAACGCTATCTGCACGGTCATGGTTTCTTTTTCATAGGACGTGACGTATTTTATCCACTTGCATTAGAAGGTGCTCTCAAACTAAAAGAGATCTCTTATCTTCATGCTGAGGGTTATCCAAGTGGTGAGATGAAGCATGGTCCTATCGCATTAGCTGACCCAGAACTCTTTACAATCGCCCTACTTCCACAACATCTTCTGTATGAAAAAGCCAAAAGCAATGTTGAAGAGTTAAGTGCAAGAGATAGTACTATCTGCGCAATCAGTGCTCTAGAATTTGATAAAGCAGATGACTTTATACCTATTAGTCCATGTAAAGATTATATGCTCGAATTTTTTGAGATGATGGTTGTTGTTCAAATACTATCACTAGAAATCTCTGTAAGACTTGGAAATGACGTAGATATGCCAAGAAACCTAGCAAAAAGTGTTACAGTAGAGTAATCTAAAAATCAATATAGCAATGCATTTACTGCATTGCTAAACTTCCAAAAAAATCAAAAAAGTAAAACACAAAGTAAAAAATTTAAAGAGTGATGTAGTTACAAGGCGTGTTTGAGGAAGTGTACTTTAGTACATGACGAAAACAGCAACGCAGTAAATGCATTGCTATTTAAATTTTGTGCAGTAAAACTTACTCTATACAGAGCAAGCTGATACACCTGGAGGTGTTGTTGGCTGTACAGATGCGTTGTCTACTCCACCATTTGCATTAATCTCTACAATTTGGTTCCAGATAGACTCAGCTGCCGCTGCATATCTTTTAGAAGACTCAGAACTTGGTGCCACAAAAGAGATAGGTTGACCATTGTCACCACCCTCACGAATACTTGGTTCAAGAGGTATTTCAGCAATTATTTTAGTATCAAATTCATCTGCCATTGGCTGAGAAGTTCCTTTACCAAAAATGTCATACTCAACACCAGTGTCTGGAGCGATAAATCCACTCATATTTTCAACGATTCCAGCAATAGGAATGTTAAGTTTTTTAAACATATCTAATGAACGACGAGAGTCATCAAGAGAAACACCTTGAGGAGTTGTAACAGTTAAACCAACAGTTACAGGTACAGACTGAGCAAGAGTAAGTTGAGCATCACCAGTTCCTGGAGGCATATCTATAACTAGTACATCTAACTCAGACCATAAAATATCACGTAAGAACTGCTCGATTGCTTTCATAATCATAGCACCACGCCACATTAAAGATTGACCCTCTTCCATAAGTGAACCCATAGACATCATCTCTAAGCCATAAGCTTTAATTGGGAGAACTTTGTTTCCATTTACTTCTGGCTTAACATCAGCAACGCCTAACATACGAGGGATATTTGGACCGTAAATATCTGCATCTAAAAGACCAACTTTGTGTCCTTGAGCTGCGAGAGCAATAGCAATATTTACAGATGTAGTTGATTTCCCAACTCCACCCTTACCTGAACTTACCATCAAGAAGTTTTTAACTTGTGGAGCGATGTTTTTACCATGAGATGAAGACTCTCTTGGCATTTGTGGAGCTTTAACATTTGCGTTAATAGCACCCATACATCCAACAGCTTTTAGTTCTGCTGTTGCATCATCTTTAATCTGTTGTGCAACTTCCTCTGCACTTGAAGTAATCTCTACGTTAAAACTAACGTCATTACCATTGATAACTATATTATTTACAAAACCAAAAGTTACAATATCTTTAGTGAAACCGGGATACATAACTTTTGATAAAGCTGATTTTACAATCTCTTCAGTCATTTCTTACCTTTATTAAATTTAATATTTATTTATTATTCTGACACATTGTGCCTAGCTTTAGTGGCCACAGCGACCCAAGCGAGTAAAAGGGACTTTGTTCCTTTTACCGACTAATTAAATGAAACTTTATCATATTTAAATAAGACAAAAATTGTC
>JAGGWO010000024.1 GCA_021157485.1 Sulfurimonas sp.
AGGTAGTATGTTTAGCTGAGAGGCGAACAACGATATAAATGATTGCCGCTTTAAGAATTAAAACACCTAAAAAGAGTGCTACAATTAACTCTGCTTTTTCTATAAAAAGAAAAACATCAATCTTCATCCCAACTACAACAAAAAATGTACCAAGAAGAATATCTTTAAATGGAGCTATATCAGCCTCTACTTTATGATGGTACTTTGTCTCAGCTATAATCATACCTGCCACAAATGCACCAAGAGAATATGTAAATCCCATGTAGTAAGCAAGTAGTGATGCTCCAAGAACTATGAAAAGCACAGAGCCCATAAACAGCTCTTCAAGTTCTGATGATGCTGAGAAGTGCAGAAGCCAAGTCATAAGTCTTTTCCCTACTATAAAGAGAAGTCCAAGAACTATAATAACACTAAAAAGAGTGTCTCCCAAAACCATCCAGACACTTTTATCCCCCTTAGAAGCTAAAAAACTAATCAAAATCAAAATTGGGATAACTGCAATATCTTGAAATATTAAAATTCCTGTCGCCTTTTGTCCATAAGGACGGTATATCTCTTTTGAGCTCTTTAGATAACTAAGCACAACAGCGGTTGAGGAGAGAGCAAACGCAAGAGATATAATAAGTGATGGTTTTATAGCTAAACTAAAGAGATAATGGCTTATAACATAGACAACAATTGCTGTAAGTCCAACCTGCAAAAGTCCATTGCCAAAAATCTCTTTTTTCATTGAGCCCATCTTAGCCAATGATATCTCAAGTCCAATAGTAAACATTAAAAAAACTATACCGAACTCACCCATCATCTCTAATGTATGAGAGTTATTTAGATGTCTTAAATCAAAGGCATAAACAATTATAGTACCTGTAAAGATGTAACCTATGATTTGAGAAACACCTATGCGTTTTAAAAAAATATTGATAACTATTGATATACCCAAGGCAACAATAATATAAAGTAGTGCATTTTCCATGGGTTATTATATATTAATAAACTTATTTATTAATATTAAGAAACGAGATTTTTGATAAAATATGGCTAAAAAAGAGATTACATATGTTGAAATATCTATTAATTATTCTTGCCATTATTGGACTTATATTCTTTTTCAAAAAGGAGACTCCTGAGGTGATTAAACTAAACCCTACAGATAAAATCTTAGCCTTTGGCGATAGCATTACCTATGGCTATGGAGAAAGTGAAAATGAAAGTTACCCTTATCTTCTCTCACAAAGCACAAACACTCAAGTTATAAACGCAGGTATAAATGGTGACACTTCGCAAGATGGTCTGCAGAGACTTCCTGCTCTTTTAGAGGATAATTCTATAAAACTTATTCTTCTGTGTTTTGGCGGAAATGACATCCTTCAAAATCTGCCTCTTGGGGAGTTAAAAAACAATTTAAAAAAGATGATTCAACTAGCAAAAGCCAAAAATGTTGACGTTATTTTAATCTCTGTACCTAAAGTATCTGACTTGGGACTTAGCTCTATGAACTTGTACTCTACAGTTGCTGAGGAAGAGAATATTGAACTTATGGATAACCTGCTTGTTCATATACTGAGTAGATCTTCACTCAAAAATGACTACATCCATCCAAACGCCAAAGGGTACAGATATATGGCTGATGAAATTTTCAAACACCTCAAATCAAATAAGTGGATTTAAGAGACTTTATACTATAATCGCGATATTAATTTATATGGAGATTGTGCATGACTAAATACATTTTTGTTACCGGTGGGGTTTTAAGTTCTCTTGGAAAAGGGATTACTGCTGCGAGTGTTGGTACGCTACTTAAACACTCTGGTCTAAATGTAGGAATGTTAAAAATCGATCCATATATCAACGTTGACCCTGGAACAATGTCTCCACTAGAGCATGGTGAGGTTTTCGTTACAGAGGATGGCGCTGAAACAGATTTAGATATCGGTAACTACGAAAGATTCTTAGATACTTCATTTTTAAAATCAGCAAACTTTACAACAGGTCAAGTTTACTCAAGCGTAATTGAACGTGAGCGTTCTGGTGGTTATCTTGGTCAGACTATTCAGGTTGTTCCTCATATTGTTGGTGAGATTGTAAACCGTATCAAGTTAGCTGGCGAGGGTCACGATATTTTAGTAGTTGAGCTTGGCGGAACTGTTGGAGATATCGAAGGCTTACCGTTTATGGAAGCTATTCGTCAGATGAAACATGATGATGAAGTGGCTGGAACATTTTTTATCCATGTAACACTTATTCCGTATATCAAAGCTGCTGGTGAGATGAAATCAAAACCAACACAACACTCAGTTCAAGAGCTTCGCCGTATCGGTATCACTCCTCAGATGATTATCGCAAGAAGCGAACGTCCACTTGCAAAAACTTTCAAGAAAAAACTTGCTATGAGCTGTGATGTTCCCCAAGACAGTGTAATAGAAGCACTAGATGCTGCAACAATCTATGATATTCCTGTTACATTTTTAAGACAAAATATCTTAAAACCTATCGCAAAAGAGCTAGAGCTAGGTGACTTAGATCCAGATATGGAAGCATGGGATACTTTAGTTAAAAAAATTGTTCAGCCTAAAAACAAAACTGTAGTAGGATTTGTTGGAAAATATCTTGAGTTAAAAGAGGCTTACAAATCTTTAACAGAGTCACTTATTCACTGTGGTGCTCACTTAGATACAAGAGTTGAGATTAACTGGGTAGATTCTGAAGAGATAGAAGAGAGAGGAGCCGAAGCACTTCTTAGTGACTGTGACTCTGTTTTAGTAGCCGGTGGATTTGGTAACCGTGGAGTAGAAGGTAAAATTCAAGCAATTGAATATGCTCGTGTAAATAAGGTTCCATATCTTGGTATCTGTCTTGGAATGCAACTTACACTTGTAGAGTATGCTAGAAACGTTCTTGGACTTGAAGGTGCTAACTCAGTAGAGTTTGATGAAAAAACACCTTATCCAATGATTTATCTTATTGATAACTTTTTAGACCAGTCTGGTGGTATGCAACTTAGAACACATACATCACCAATGGGTGGAACACTTAGACTTGGCGAGTACCCTTGTGATACAAAAGAGGGCTCAATCCTAAGAAAAGCTTACAATGGTGCTAAAACAATTCACGAGAGACACCGTCACCGTTATGAAGCAAACCCTGCTTACCGTGAACAGTTAGAAAAAGCTGGAATGATAGTAACTGGTGAATCTAATGGTTTAATTGAAACTGTTGAGATAGAGGGTCATCCTTGGTTCTTAGGTGTTCAGTTTCACCCAGAATTTACATCTCGTTTGCAGACTCCAAACCCTTCAATCCTTGCGTTTGTTGAAGCGTCACTCAGCGCAGAGTAAAAAGCGAAAGTGTCCTCCACTTTAGATAAAAAAGCTCTTTTTGAGCTTCTCTCTTCACGTTTTGATGCACAAGACAAAAAACTTTCACAAATTCCAAGTCCTGCTCTGCTTCAAGATGCTCCAAACGCAGCTCTTAAAATAGCAAACGCAATCAGAGAAAACAAAAAAATAGCTCTTGTTGGTGATTATGATGTTGATGGTGTTAGCTCAACTGCAATCATGGTCGATTTTTTCAGACAAATTCCATATCCTCTTGAAGCTATCATTCCAAATCGTTTTAGAGATGGATATGGTGTTTCTCCTAATGTGTTAGAGAGAATAGATGCTGATTTGGTCATAACAGTCGACAATGGTATCTCAGCGATAGAAGCTGCAAAAATTTGTAAAGAGCGTGAGATTGAGCTTATCATTACAGACCATCACACTCCCGGAGACA
>JAGGWO010000063.1 GCA_021157485.1 Sulfurimonas sp.
ATTTGATGTTGGAGTTGAAAGAGTAAGCTCTGAGACACTGAGTGAGCTTTTTCATACGCTTGGTATTTATGATATTGAGCATAGTAAAAAAGCACTTTTAAAGACAGTTAGAATGCTTTGGAGTGAAGCAGATGGTGGGTATCGTCAAGATATTTTGAATTTTTTCGCTGCAAATGGTGAAGTCTATCCATCAGATAAACCTAAAGAGCCAAATCTGGATAGACTCGAAAAAATAGACCTGTTTTTAGAAGAGTTAGGGGTAAACAGGGAAGAAGCTACAGCGCTTTATGATGCCTTTAGCAGTGTAAGAAGTAAAAAGATAACTATTGAGAAGATGGAGTCAAAACTTAAACATATCAGATTTGAGGCAAAAAAAGAGCAGCTTCAAAAAGCGCTAGATGGTGTTTTTGATATAGATGATACTTTAGAGTTTAATGCTTCATTGAGATACAAAATATTTGACCAGCATTTTCATAAGATTTTAACACTCAATACAAAACCATATAGTTATGAGTATCTGCAAGAGCATGAGATGGAAGAGATTATTCATCAAATTTCACTTGATAAAGAAAAAGTTATAGAGTCAAAACAGAAGTCAATAGAGAAGTTTATAAGTGAATTAAAATCTCCTCATGAGTACCTGACTAACAAAGAGATAGAGGCTGCGCTTCGCTCATCTCCTCCAAAGACAAAAGTTAATTTTCCTATTTTAAAAGCGTCAGTTTTAAAGAGCTTGATTGAAACAAGGCTTGATGTAGTTGAGTTGAGTATGCATGAAGAAGAGGTTTTAGTTAAAGTAAGTCAGAGCATGATACTCCCGTATTCAGATATTGAGAAAAGCTATATTTTAGAACTGCATATTGAACTCAATTCTCTACTTGAGACTATTTGGAACTCAGAGCCTTTAGATTTTGATGAGGTATTAAACGCAGCAAAAACAGAACATGAAAAGCACTTTTTAGATGAGTTGGAACTACTTGTAGAGGAGTGTGGTAACTATGCACAACTGCTCCATTTTTCACAAGAGGAGTTGCATAAAAAAGTTTATGAATTTCTGTTAGAACTACTTCATAAGTCACTAACAATAACACCAAAAATACATAGAAAAACTACTAGAATTTTTATTTATAATATCCATGAACAGCTCATAAAAAAACAGCGTCAAGAACTACTGGCTCGTACAATTAGGGACTTTAAGAACCTTTTTCCAATGGCGAGAGAGATGAGAAGAAAGCTAATCCTTCATATTGGACCAACTAACAGTGGTAAAACATATGAAGCGATGCAAAAACTTGAAAAAGCCGATACAGGTTATTATCTAGCACCACTGCGTTTACTTGCACTTGAAGGGTATGAAACACTAAAAGAGCAGGGGATAGATAGCTCACTTATAACGGGTGAAGAGCAGATATTAAATGAAGATGCGACACATATCAGTTCAACTATCGAGATGCTAAACTTTGAAGTTGATGTTGATGTCTGTGTTATAGATGAAGTTCAGATGATTGATGATAGAGATCGTGGTTGGGCATGGGCAAATGCTATTATTGGAGCACCTGCAAAAGAGATAATTATGACAGGCTCTTCTAACTCTAAAGAGGCGATTATTGCTTTAGCGGAGTATCTTGGTGAAGAGCTTGAGATTATAGAGTTCCAGAGAAAGAATCCATTGACTCTTTTAGATACTCCTACCGATGTTAAAGATGTACAAGAAGGCACAGCTATCATTGCGTTTAGTAGAAAAGATGTGCTGAAACTAAAACAGAACTTCTCAAGATTTTTTAGTGTTAGTGTTGTTTATGGAAATCTCTCTCCTGAAGTAAGACGTGAGGAAGCACGGCGTTTTAGGGCAAAAGAAACACAAATACTTATAGCTACTGATGCCATAGCAATGGGGATGAACCTTCCTATAAAAACTATACTTTTTTCAAAGGCTGAAAAGTTTGATGGGATAAGCCAGAGAAACCTGCATCCATCAGAGGTTCATCAGATTTCAGGACGTGCTGGTAGATACGGTCTCAATGAAGAGGGTTTTGTTGGAGCTCTAAATAGTGATGTTTTAAAGATTGTGAAAAAGCAATTTTATAAAGAGGATCACGTTATAAAAATTCCTTTTAAAGTGATGGCAAATTTAGAGCATATTAAGTTAGTGGGAAATATTTTAGAAGAGACATCACTCTATGAGATTCTAAAATTCTTTGTAGAAAACATGAAGTTTAACGGCCCGTTTAACGCTTCAAATTTAGATGATATGCTCGAAGCTTCTACAATAGTAGATAACTTTGAGTTGGATATAGCAACAAAGTTTCATCTTGCTTGTGCGCCTTTGACTTTAAAATCTCCCTATATTATCGCGGCGTATGAGAACTATATAATGGCACTGGAGAGAAAAGAGCCGGTACATTATAACCCTCCCGCTTTAGTTGGTTCATATGCTCAAACTTCAGATGAACTTCTGCGTGCTGAGGATATGGTAAAAGAGATTTCTCTCTATCTTTGGTTGAGTTACAGGTTTGGTGAGTATTTCGTTGATGAGCAAAAAGCGAGAGAGTCTAGGGGTGTTTTAAACAAGTTTATCGAAGAGACTCTGCAACAGAGTCACTTAGCACAAAGATGTAGGATGTGTGGAGCGACACTTCCAGTAAATTCGAAATACAGTATCTGTCAGTCATGTTTTAAAAAGAATTATACAAGAGGAAAATCCTCTCATGGAAGACGTAGAGGCGATCGTTAAATAAGCGTTTTAATATCCACTTCGTCAATCTGCTTAGGCTTTAAGTGAGCCTTTGCATACTCCATGTAAACCCCAGAACTTAAAAATAGTTCAAAAAT
>JAGGWO010000223.1 GCA_021157485.1 Sulfurimonas sp.
TAGTTTTGCAAACTGAGTTAAATAAAAGTGGCTCAAACATTATAGATATCCAAAGATCATCAGCGACTGAGTGGACGTATATTGTAGATATGGGTGGTAGTTTTTTAAACCTAAAAGAACTTGAAAACAGACAAGAAGTAAAACTTAAACGCTCACTTTATGCTCATTGGTTAAATGTGGCAAAAATACAAAAGCTTAAGATTGTAAGTTCTAGAAGAAATAATTGGTATCCATATATTGCATATTACGATTCATCTTTGCATCTTTTAAAAGTTATAAAAGAGGATGAGAAATATAGAACTCTGAAACTAGAGATTCCAAAACAGGCAAAATATATTAAAATATCTGACCTTTACTCTTTAAAAAATGTAAAAGATTCCTTAACCTTATCCCCCTCAGGCAGACGCTAGAATATAAGCTATAAAAAAACTATTATATTTCTCTAAATATTTTTCGCTAAAATAGCATTAATTATTTAAGAGGGAATATAAATATGTTTGATGAAATTCAATTTGATAGAATGAATAGACTTCCAAAGTACGTTTTTGCAGAAGTAAATGATCTTAAAATGGCGGAGCGTAGAGCTGGAGCCGATGTTATAGATTTTTCTATGGGTAATCCAGATGGAGATACTCCTGAGCATATTCGTGAAAAGTTAGTTGAATCAGCACAAAAAACTAAAACACACGGTTATTCAACTTCAAAAGGTATTCCAAAACTTCTTATGGCTATAGCTGACTGGTATAAAAGAAGATATGGTGTTGATTTAGACCCTATGACAGAGTGTGTAGCAACTATGGGCTCAAAAGAGGGTTATGCTCACCTAGCATATGCTATCACAAATCCTGGTGACATTGCTGTTGTTCCAGACCCTACTTATCCTATCCACTCTTATGCGTTTATACTTGCTGGCGGAAATGTTGTTAAGTTTGGAATTGATTTCAATGAAAAATATGAGATAAATGAAGACCACTTTTTTGAAAACTTAGAGAGAGTTTTTAAAGAGACTTCTCCACGTCCAAAATATGTATTAGTTAACTTCCCTCATAATCCAACAACTGCAACAGTTAGCCAAGAGTTCTATGTAAGACTTATTGCAATGGCTAAAAAAGAGAGATTTTATATCATCTCTGATATCGCTTATGGTGATATCACTTTTGGTGGTTACGTGACTCCATCTATTATGAGTGTACCTGGTGCAAAAGATGTAGCAGTTGAGTCTTTTACTCTTTCTAAATCTTATAACATGGCAGGTTGGCGTGTAGGTTTCTTTGTAGGAAATGAAAAATTAATCGGTGCACTTCAAAAAATTAAATCATGGTTAGATTATGGAATGTTTACTCCTATCCAAGTTGCAGCTACTGTTGCACTTAATGGTGATCAGCAGTGTGTGAAAGATATTACTGATAAGTATGACCATCGTCAAGATGTTCTTCTTGAAGCTTTCAATCGTGCAGGTTGGCCGATGCACAGAAATCAAGCAAGTATGTTTGTCTGGGCTAAGCTTCCAAAATGTGTTGAGCATTTAGGTTCGCTGGAGTTTTCAAAAAGGCTTCTAAAAGAGGCTCATGTTGCCGTGGCTCCCGGAATTGGTTTTGGTGAGTATGGTGAAAATTATGTTCGTATTGCACTTATTGAAAATGATAACCGTATCCGTCAGGCAGCACGTAATATCAAAGAATTTTTAAAACAGTTTAATTGTGAAGAGGGTAAGTAATGGTTAAAGTTGGAATAATTGGCGTCGGAACAGTTGGAACTAGCGTAGTTCAAATTTTAAAAGATAATGCTGATGTTATCTTTGCTCGTGCAGGTCAAGAGATAATAGTTAAGAGTGGTGTAGTAAAAAATCTTAATAAAGACAGAGGTTTAGATATCATCATTACTGACAATGTTGATGATGTTTTAAATGACAGTGAGATTGATATTGTTGTTGAACTTATGGGTGGGGTTGAAGAGCCTTTTGAAGTAGTACAACGTGCACTAAAATCTGGCAAAGCAGTTGTAACTGCAAATAAAGCTCTTTTAGCTTATCACCGTTATGAACTTCAAGATATGGCTAAAGATATTGCCTTTGAGTATGAAGCGGCAGTAGCTGGTGGTATTCCAATCATCACCGCTCTTCGTGATGGTTTATCTGCAAATCATATTGAGTCTATTATGGGAATTATGAATGGTACTTGTAACTACATGATGACTAAGATGACTGATGAAGGTGTTGCTTACGATGATATCCTCAAGGAGTCTCAAGAGTTAGGTTATGCAGAAGCTGATCCTAGTTTTGATGTTGGTGGATATGATGCGGCTCATAAACTTCTAATTTTAGCTTCAATCGCTTATGGAATAGATGCTAAGCCTGAAGATATCTTAATTGAGGGTATCGAGAATGTTACTCAAGAAGATATCGCATTTGCTAAAGAGTTTGGTTACGCTATAAAACTTCTTGGAATTGCTAAAAAAGATGCAAATCAAGTTGAACTTCGTGTTCACGCTTGTCTGATTAAACAAGAAGAGATGATTGCTAAAATAGATGGTGTTATGAACGGAATCTCTGTAGTTGGAGATAAAGTTGGAGA
>JAGGWO010000056.1 GCA_021157485.1 Sulfurimonas sp.
ATAAGCAAGAGTATTATGCAATTACAAAAAACAATGCACTAATTCCTCAAGAGTTCTTACTTTTTGAAAATAGTGGAAGTGATGATTTAGAAGATTTAGTTGACTCTAGTTTTTCAAAAGCTCGTATAACTTTTAAACTTCCTTGGATGGAAGCTGGAGAGTATGGAGAGCTTAGTGATGAGTTGACTACACTTATTAAAAGTGAGCTTGGGGATGAAGTTGAAATTACAATCACAGGTATGGTTCCTCTGTTTCAAAGAACTTTATCTGCTGCTATGAGTTCTATGGCTACTAGTTATATCGTTGCGTTTATACTTATTGCAATCATGATGATGATACTTCTTGGAAGTGTAAAAATAGGTCTAACAAGTATGATTCCAAATATACTACCAATAATAATGACACTTGGTCTCATGGCTATGGTTAATATGCCACTAGATATGTTTACTATGCTTGTTGGTGCCATAGTTATAGGTCTAAGTGTTGATGATACAGTTCACTTTTTTCACAACTTTGCAAAGTATCATCATAAAGGTCACTCAACAAAAGAATCACTAGAACATACAATGGTAGGAACTGGTCGTGCACTTGTTGCGACTTCGATAGTTCTTTCACTCGGTTTCTTTGTTTATATGTTTGCTAGTTTAAGCAACCTAATAAACTTTGGTATTTTATCAGGAGGAGCTATTGTGATTGCTCTAATATCAAATATAATACTAGGACCTGCTCTACTTACACTAACTACAAAAGATAAAAAATAAAAGGATTTACAATGATTTTTAAGACACTACTAATAGCAAGTTTAACACTCAGCTCTCTTTTTGCTATCACAGGCCAAGAGATTGCACAAAATGTTCATGATAGAGATGATGGAGATAATTCAACTGCTAAAATGAAGATGATACTTATAGATAAAAATGGTAAAAAACGCGTGCGTGATCTTAAAACTTTCACAAAAGACAAGGGTGAGGATAAGCTAAAACTTATGTTTTTCCTAACCCCTGCTGATGTAAAAAACACTGCGTTTTTAACACATGATTTTGAAGACTCTAACAAAGATGACGACCAGTGGTTATATCTTCCTGAACTTCAAAAAGTTAAACGTATCGCATCTAGTGACAAGAGTTCATCATTTATGGGAAGTGATTTTACATACTCAGACATGACAAGCAGAAATGTAGAAGATTACAGATATAAAATCATGAAAGAGAAAAAAGTTGGCGGACATATGACTTGGCAGATGATGGTTACTCCAAAGTCTAAAAAAACTATAGAGGAGACTGGTTACACGAAATCAATTGTATTTGTAAGACAAGACAACTTTGTAATTGTACAAGCTCTTAACTACATTAAAGCTGGTAAAAAACTAAAATATATGATGGTAAAAGATCTTAAACAGATAGATGGAATCTGGACAGCAATTGAGATGCAAATGGTTACTAAAAAGGGTAAAAAAACTCTTCACAAAACTATCTTTAAATTCTCAGATATTAAATACAATCAAGGCCTAGAAGAGTCACTATTTACTACTCGTACACTTGAAAGAGGTCTCTAAGAATGACAAAAAAACTACTTCTATCAATTACCTTAGCTTCTTTATTAGCAAGTAGTTCTCTCTTAGGGGAAGAAAACCTAGATACTGACTTAGGTGGATTTGATACAGAGGAAGTAGTAAGCCAAGAGAGTGCTGACTTAGATGGCTTTGGTGATGATGAAAGCGTAACACTTAACGAAAGTGCCCCCAAAGTAGAAGAAAAGCAAGCGATGTTTTCACTTAGTGGAGATTTAGCATTCAAGACTTCTTACGGTTACAGAGACCATGAAGTAAAAGCATATAAAAGTGATACGCAAGGTATTGATTACTCAGGTTTTAATCAAGCACAAACTTCACTCTATCTCCAAGTTGATGGAAAATTATCAGACAACTGGAAAATGAGAGTTGGTCTTGACACATATTATGATGCAATCTATGATATACACTCAAGTAACAACTATAATGATGACACTTTAGATACCTATAAAACGCAGCTAATTCTAAACGATGCTTATATACAAGGTCGTCTTACAAAGACAATAGACCTTAAAGTTGGCCGTCAGATTGTTGTTTGGGGGAAATCAGATAGTATCAGAATTACAGATATCATCAATCCACTTGATAATCGCCTTCCAGGGCTAACTGATATTGAAGATTTAAGACTTAGTGTTGGTATGGCTAAGTTTGACTATTATATTGGTCAGTGGAACTTCTCTGCTATGGTTATTGGTGAGAGTAGAGTTATGCTTGAAGCCGCACCAAGAGGTGAGTTTTTTCCAGTTGATTCTATTTTTAAAAAACCTAATGGTAGTTCAGCTGCACCTGAGCCATTTCCAGAGCTAGTAACACCTAATAGTTCATGGGATAATATGCAGTATGCTTTTGCAGCAAATGGAGTTTTTTCAGGATGGGACTTATCGTTTTATGCAGCTGATGTACTCAATCAAAAATGGCACTTTGAAGAAGCTATTCCTACTACACCTGTAACAAGCAATAGTGAGAGAGTTGTAGGTAAAGTTAAAATGCTAGGTAGTGCTATCAATATTGCTCGTGGCTCTTGGCTACTTAAATCAGAGGTAGCATACTTGGATGGTGTTAGATACAACATGACATCTGATGAAAAAAATCGACTAGATGCTCTTGTTGGATTTGACTATATGGGTATTAAGGACACCGTACTATCATTAGAAGTTGCCAACAGACATATATTTGAACATGAGACTATTATGGAAAGTGGTGCAGACTATGTAGACGAAAACGAACTACAAACTGCTATGAGAGCAACTCGCTCATTTGAAAATGATTCCATAAACGCAACTGCTCTTGTGAGTATGTTTGGTGCTTCATGGGAGTATGGCGGTTTTGCAAGACTATGGGTCGAGTATGACATTATAGACGCAGTTGTAGCTAACGTTGGCGTAGTTGATTATATAGATGGAGATAAGCCCTTTACAAAAGCTATTAGTGATAATGACAGAATTTTTGCAGATGTTACATTTAGTTTTTAATATATAAAAATATAATTTTTTTCTATTATTCATCCTTTTTAATCTAAACGTATAATTTCCTATGGTAAAATAATAAATATTTATATCACAAGGGCATTATATGTTTCAACATTTGAGTATTGAAAAAAAGATGAACTACTTCATCTTAATGGTAACTATCTCAGTATTTTCAGCAACTATATTTGTATTTTTATCTTTTAGTAAGATTGAAACAGAGTACGAGCACTTACATAATAACTCTATGGAGGGTGCACTAAAAACTCTCGAGATAGAAAAAAATCTCAACTACGTAAGTAGAACTACAAGAGATATAATGCTTGGCGGTGACTATACAAAAAATATATCAAAGCTAAATGATTCTATAGAAAAAATTAGAAATACTTTTATATCTTTAGAAAAGATGATGGCACATGATAACTCTCTTTCTATGGTTAAAGATGCTAAAAGCTCAACAATGCTGTTTTTAGACAACTCTATGATTATGATGAAATCATTAACTGCAGATAATATACAAAACTCCAAAATTCAAATCTATAAAAGATATAAATCAGACTTAACACCTTATGCAAATGCTTCAAGAGCTGCGTTTAAAAAATTTGTAAAGTTTAAAAAAGATGAATTAAGTAGTGACTCTAACTCATTAGCCTCAGGTATAAACTTTTATAAAACCTTAGTACTTATTGCAGGTATTATTGTTGGTACATTAGTATTCATCTTAGCTACTATGCTAAGAAAATCTATTACTAATGGTATTAAAAACTTTACTACACTCATAAATTATTCTGCCAAAGGTGACTTTTCCCACAAATGTGATGAGTGTAGCGATAGAACAGAGCTTGGAATCTTAGGAGCAGAACTTGCTAAACTTCTAGGACATATACAAAATTTAATAAGCGAGATTAATTCAACCATAACTGATGCATCTCAAGGTGTTTTTACTCATGAAATATCTCATAAAGGTATGGATGGAGAGTTCGTTATTGCAATACAAAATGTTGCAAAAAGTATAGAGTTTATGAAAACGCAACATGTACAAGTGCAAAAAGATATTTTTAATGCAAAAATAAGCAATGCAAGTATTGGCGTTTCAGAGTCACTCTCTCTTATTCAAGATGACTTAAATGAAAATATTGAAAATCTAAAAATCATTACTTCTGCTACAAAATCAGCTTCTGAACTAGCAGATGATTCCAGCCAAACTGTTCAAGAGATAGTATCAGAGCTTAGTGAGTTAAGTGAACAGGTAAATATCAACAACAATAGTATTGTTGAACTTACAAATCAAACAAATAATATCACTTCAGTAATTGAACTTATTACAGATATCGCAGACCAAACAAATCTCCTTGCCCTAAACGCAGCCATAGAAGCTGCTCGTGCAGGTGAGCATGGTCGTGGATTTGCTGTTGTTGCGGATGAAGTTAGAAAACTAGCAGAGCGTACTCATAAGGCTACTGGTGAAATTTCTGTTTCTATAAAATCTCTCCAACAAGATATGAATGAGATTCATACGAGTTCTGATGCTATGAAAGTTACAGTTGATAGTTCTACCTCAAAAATAAACAGTTTTGAAGGGACTCTGAGTAAACTTAGTAACAACTCAGGCAAAATTGTAAACTACTCTTTTGGTATGGAGAACAGTATTTTTGTTGTGCTTGCTAAAATTGATCATATTTTATATAAATCTCGGGCTTATAACTCTATAGTGTCACTCAAAAAAGTTCTACCTACTATAAATCATCATGATTGTCGTTTAGGTAAATGGTATGAGGGTGAAGGTAAGAGTAGATTCTCACATACACCTTCTTACAGTAGCATAGTGGCTCCACACACAGTTGTTCACACTAATGCAAATAAAAATCTTGACTATTTAGATAAACATGAAAGCGAAAGTATCTTAGTGCATGCAGATGAAATTATTTATAACTTTGAAGCGATGGAAGAGGCTTCTAATGAACTATTTACTAAAATGGACAGTATGCTTAAAGAGTCAAAAGAGAGTTAATCTTTAAAGTTCAGAGATATTGTAGTACCCACTCCAAGAGTTGATGCTGCATGAATCTCGATTTCCATCGCATCACACAATCTTTTGACTATATCCAAACCTATCCCGTGACCACTTGTGTGCTCTTTGTATGAGCGCTCAAAAATATTTTGGGGCTTTTGTATACCTACCCCACTATCTTCTATGTAAAGTACTCTATCTTTAGTGTAAATCTTTATAAAGCCACCTTGTTTATTGTATTTACAAGCGTTTGAGATTATGTTAACTATCACCTGTTTAAATGCGTCTCTATTTACTTTTGCATAGTAATCAGAATCTCTAATATCAAAACTTATATCCCTATATATTTTTTTATGCGTTGAGACAACTTCTTTGATAATCTCAAAAAGATTCTCTTTTTGAATCTTCATTGTTTCTTCTTGAAGTAGTACCGTTAAGTTACTATGTAGTTCTCCAATATCTTCTACACTGCGTTTGATTCTTTCAAGAGGTTTATTATTTTTAAACGCAGCGTTGGAATCTAGAAGTTTCATATTTAAAAGTATGGAAGTAATCGGTGTATTTAAATCATGTATCATATCTTTTGAGAAGTTATCAAGCTTGGTAATTGCCTCTTGCATCGGCCTAAGAGCACGTACAGATAAGAAGTAGCTCAGTGTTGCGAACAGAGCAAGTAGCAGGACTTGTATAGAGATAATATAGATTTTTATCTGAAAAATTGTCTCTTCGTAATGAATTTTATCTTTTGTTACGAGGATATATCCTCCTTCCCAACTAAAAGGCATATATTTTAAAAACTTTGTATCTTGTATCTCAAAATTATTCATATTAAAGTTTTCTATCTCTATTTGAACTACTTCATGTTTTATATGTTCAGGACTACTTGGTGTCTGTTTCATCTTCACTTGTCTCACGTACTCTATCATCGAGAAATGCTCTTTCTCTATCATTGTTTTCTTCTGCTCTTGAAAATAAAAAAATCCAGAAGCTAAAATTAGAATAGCTACACTTCCAAAGTATGTACTAAAAAACTTCCAGAAGGCTTTTTTTTCATGATTTAACAAGTCTGTATCCCGTTCCTTTAATTGTCTGTATCTCTAGTCCAGATTTTCTCAGTTTTGTAATGTAAACACGCAGAGCTCCCTCACTAGACTCGTTTACATTGTCAAGCTCATAAAGTAGTTCTTGTTTTGTTATAGTCTCGTTGATTCTTTTAAAAAAAAGTGAGAGAAGTTTTGACTCTAACGGTGCAAAAGCTATTAGTTCATTATCTTTAAGTAGTTCATTATTAGTTATTTTATAAACTAAATCTCCGTACTTTATCTCATTCTCTTTTGAAGTAAAAGAC
Organism: Sulfurimonas sp.; assembly: GCA_021157485.1. Taxonomy (GTDB): domain Bacteria; phylum Campylobacterota; class Campylobacteria; order Campylobacterales; family Sulfurimonadaceae; genus Sulfurimonas. The sequence goes on from JAGGWO010000056.1 coordinate 6,396, forward strand.
TTTCTAAGGAGTGCTTGAATTCTTACTAACAACTCATCAAAATCAAATGGTTTTTTCAGATAATCATCAGCTCCAACTTCAAAACCACGTGAGAGTGAGGCTATATCGCCAAGTGAGGTTAAAAATATACATGGAATAGAATTACCTGATTCTCTAAGAATTTTTAGCAGTTCAAAACCATCAAAATCTGGGATATTTACATCAAAAAGCATTATCTCAAAGCTATGCTCATAGGTAACTTCGAGAGCTTGATTTCCACTTGATGCTAACGTAACATCATAACCCTGCGTTTGAAGAAGCTCACTGAGTGTTTCTGAGAGAATCAGATCGTCTTCAACAAGTAATATTCTAGCCATCTGTAGTATTCCTCAAAGCGTTTCTTCAACAAGTAATATTCTAGCCATAACTGCTTTTAATCCCACTCATCAAATTTAGAATTAGTATGCTTATCTTTTTTATACCGCTTAGCATTTTTACTTTTATCTAGTTGGTTTGAAGCATAGAGAATTTCTTCTTTTATATTCTCTATGTCCTCTTCACTCTCTTTATAAGAGATCATTTTTTTCACAAGTTTTTGCAGATCTTGAAGCTCACCTTTATACAAAGCTATTTCCTCTGTTCTATTTAAAAGTTTGAGAGAATTAGTTATCTTTTTATCCAAGCCTTTTTGTGTAAGCTCTTCTGTGTTTAGTAGATACGA
>JAGGWO010000078.1 GCA_021157485.1 Sulfurimonas sp.
AATCATTATGTATCCGTTTGCGTTTGCTAGAGGTGATACCATACCTGGTGCGAAATGCTCACATACTTCAAAATATTCACCATCAAAATATCCAGGAACAAGAGTTCTTCTGCCAGCTCTTAGCTTGTAATCATTTTTTATCTTTGCATTAATTGTATTTAAAAATCTAGATTTATCTCCACTCATGGCGAGTATTATGCTCTGACCAAAGAGTTCAAAGTTTAGAGCAGCCGCGAGTGGATTTCCCGGTAGATTTAAAATGATAGTATCTCCGATTTTACCAAAAGTAGTTGGTTTACCCGGTTTAATCTCTATCTTGTCAAAGAGTATCTCGTATCCAAATGCACCAAACGCCTCTTTTGTAAAGTCTGCATCGCCAACACTCACACCACCAGAAGTAATGATTATGTCACTATCAAGTGCACTTTTTATGTGAGCTTTGATATCTTCTAAAGTATCAATAGAAGTTCCTATAAAATCTACTTCACAACCAAGCTCCTTAGCACGTGCTAAAAGTGTAGGAGTGTTAGTGTTGTAGAGTTGATAAGCTTCAACTTGTTCAAAATGCATCTTAAGCTCATTCCCTGAGGCAAACAGAGCTACTTTTGGACGTTTATGAACTTTGATATGGCTAATACCTTGAGAAGCTAAAAGAGTTATCTTGTGTGCGTTGAGTCTATCTCCTCTGTGAAGAAGTTTTTCACCTTTTTTGATATCTTCACCACTTAGTCTGATATGTTTTGAGATAGTGAGATTTTGAGGCAGAGTAACACCACCATCACAAGGAGTAGTATCTTCAATAGGAACAATGCACTGCGTCCCCATTGGAATTCTAGCACCTGTCATTATTTTTATGCCACAACCTGCGTTTAACTCCTCTTTAGAATCATCACCTGCAAAAATAGTATGTGAAACTTTTACATCTTTAGAGCTGTCAACTATTTTCACGGCATAGCCATCCATAGCAGAGTTATCAAAAGGAGGTAGATTATGTGTAGCTATTATATCTTCAGCTATAACTGAGTCTAAAGCCTCTTCTATCGGTACGATTTTGAGTGATTTTTGTTTAATATTTGTATAGATTAACTCGAGTGCTTTTTCAACTGTAACTGCCATATTTGTCTACCTCTTTGTTTAAGTAAGTAATGGAGAAGGGATAACTTCATACTCAATGAGAAGATAAGCTATAAGATGCAAGGCAAAATCTCGCAGTTGCACTTATTGTGCTTCAAGAGGTTTTAACGATGTAGATTATAGCTTATCTTCTCACCCAAAGGGCAAGATTTAAAAGATTCATCTTCTTCGTTGAACTTCACTTAACGATGCCAGCATCGCCAAATAAAATTCGCCTTGAATATAAACTTTTTAAATCTTGTTGAGTATGAAGTTATCCCTTCTTCATTACTTAAGGATATTATATTATAATTTCGCCATGAATGAAATGTATAATATGGGTTTATCCCTCCATAGTATCGGCGGAATCGCACTTGTAGGCGTAGTTTTTTTAAATATTTTCATGTTGAGAATAGCTAAAGATTTACAAAAATATAAAAGATTAATGAGTATATTCTTACTTCCTTTGACTGCTACTGTTATAGGTTTAGATATTTTTACCGGTGTTATTATGATGGCGGCGAAGCATTTGGACTTCACAATAGAGAATATCGTAATGATTGCAATCTCTGTACTTTTAATAGTTATAGAAGCTAAAAGAGCTAAAAGTTTAAAGTATATAAATCCTAACAAAGACAGAGCGCTTGAAGCGTATAAAGGCTATGGGATTAAACTTCTTTATATAGAAGCTGCTTGGGTATTAGTTATCTTCATTTGGATGTGGTGGATTTGATATATATTCTGCATGAGAACGCAGGTATGAGCCAAATAACCCTAAAGGGAGATTTGCATAAATATATCATAAAAGTTCGTCGTCATATTGAGGGTGATGAGCTGAGTTTTCGTAACAAAGAAGATATAAAAACTCTGCATCGATATAAGATTACAAATGTTGATGGCAGAAGTTTAGATGTGGAGTTGATATCATCTAAAATAGAAGAGGTAAAAGCTGCAAAAGAGCTACATATCGCATGGTGTGTTATAGACTCAAAATCAATAGAGAAAGTTTTACCATCCCTGTGTGAGATAGGTGTTAGTAAAATCTCATTTATATACTGCGATAGAAGTCAGAAGAATTTTAAACCTGATTTTAAAAGATTTGACAGAATTATTGAGGCTTCGATGGGGCAGAGTGGTCGAACTTCAATAATGGAGTTTGATACGTATAAAAATATTGCTACGTTTATATCTGAGTTTCCTGACACTAAGGTTTTTGATTTTACAGATAATATTTTAAGTGGCGATAATGATTTTAAAAGAGTTCTTATAGGTTGCGAGGGTGGTTTTTCTAAAGATGAAAAAGAGCTTTTAAAAAGCCAAGAAGTCTTTAGACTAAAGACTCCAATGGTACTACGTTCTGAGTCTGCTGTGATGGCCGTGGCTAGTAAAATTCTACTCTAACTTAAACTTTAAGAAAAAATTAGATATAATTCGAGTTCTAAAAATCTGCCCCCATACGGATTTAAAAAATATATAGATATACGTACCGAGACGTGTATCAAAAGGCAAAAAAATGAAAAAAGATATACACCCTAAATTTGTAGACTGTACTGTAACATGTGCATGTGGAAATAGCTTCGTAAATAAAGCTATTCAAGATACTTTAAGAATTGATATCTGTAATGAATGTCACCCATTCTTCACAGGTTCTGAGCGTATGGTTGATACTGCTGGACGTATCGAGAAATTTAACGCACGTTACGCTAAAAAATAGTCAAGAGTTTCTCTTGCTTAGTCTAGTTCCTACTCCGATAGGTAATATAGGCGACATCTCACTTAGAGCCATAGAGCTTCTAAGTGAGGCTGATATACTCCTTTGTGAAGATACACGAGTCACAAAAAAATTAATCCACATACTTAAAGAGCGTTACGATACTGCGTTTAAAGAAAATCAAGAATTTATCTCACTTCACTCACACAATGAAAAATCTTTTGTTGAAAAATTAGAACCATCTTTTTTTGAGCAAAATATTGTTTACGCAAGTGATGCTGGTATGCCGGGTATTAGTGATCCTGGGCAGGTACTGGTTCGTTACTGTATAGATAATGGGATAGAGTTCGATATATTACCAGGTGCAAATGCACTGCTAACTGCGTTTGTTGCAAGTGGGTTTATAGAGACTCAGATGCTCTTTTTTGGATTTTTAGATCATAAGGGTAGCAGTAGAAGTGCGGGACTTCAAAAGGCACTGCATAATGGTTTTACGACTATACTTTATGAATCACCTCATAGATTAGAGAAATTACTTTTAGAGATAGAGAAAGAAGAGCCCTCACGTGAGATATTTTTAGCAAAAGAGCTTACTAAAAAATATCAAAACTATTTTCATGGAACTGCCTCTCAGATTTTAGAAAAATTAGCTGGAAACTTTCGTGGAGAGTGGGTTGTCATTTTAAGTGCTGGGGATGCTCAAGCTGATTCTGCTGTGAGTCAAAAAGATATACTTGAGTTGGATTTACCAAAGAAAACGCAGGCAAAACTTATTAGTAAAATTACTGGCGAAAATACAAAAGCTTGCTACCAAAGACTGTTAAATAATTAATATTAACAATTAAATAACTTTTTTTAGCTAGAATACACTCATGTTAATTTATGCAAAACAACCAATATATTATTTAATAGAAAAATACCCAAATAAAATTAAAACTCTCTACCTTGCAAAAGAGCTAGAGAAAAAAGAGTATTCTCGTCTTATGAAGATGGGATTTGAAGTGAAACGTATTCCTAATGAAGCTGCACAAAAAATGTGTAAAAATGCCTCTCATCAAGGTTTTTTAGCTGAAGTGGAGGATTATGCTCTTCAGCCATATGACTTCTTTTTTGAGAAAAAATTTGTTTTAGTTCTTTCAGGTCTAACTGATGTTGGAAATATCGGTGCTCTTGTTAGAAGTGCTTATGCTCTAGGAGTTGATGCCATAATAGCTTGTGGTGTTAAACAACTCCCAATGGAAACAATTCTTAGAACAAGTACAGGTGCTCTGTATGATATGCCTTTTGCAATCGAGAATAATGTTCATGATGTTATAAATGACTTGAAAATGTCAGGATTTACAACTTATGGCGCAGATATGAGTGGAATGGATATCAGAGAGACTAGAATTGATAGAAAAAAAGTTTTAGTTTTAGGAAGTGAAGGAGAGGGCCTTGCTTCTCGTGTAGTTTCTAAACTTGATTGTGCTGTTAGTATAAAGATGTCACATGATTTTGACTCTTTGAATGTTAGCGTTGCAGGTGCTATTTTGATGGATAGGATGCGAGAAAACTAATGAGGGGATGCTGTGAGTGAAGAGTTAGATTTACTACGTGAGATAGGTGCTCAAAAGATTTATGAAGAGACTCATATATCTTTAAAACATGCACAAAGTGTTATTCATGAGAGTTTTGAGGGTCTGACTAAGGTTCAATTCTTGGGTTTCATCTCTATTTTAGAAAGAGAGTATAATCAAGATTTATCTGTTTTAAAAGCTAAAGGTTTACAATATTTTGATGATGAATCTTCAGCAGATGTGTCATCATCAAGTGTATTTATTGAGCCAAAAAAAGCTAAAAAACCAACTCTAATTTACATTTTAGTAGCTCTTTTTGTTTTTCTCATAGTTGCTTATATTAGTATTGAAAGTAATTCCTCGGCTCCAGTGACGCCAAAAATTGATAACTCTGCAATTGAGAGTGTTCAAAAAAATCTAGATCCTATTGTGATTGATATTAACACTTCTGACTCTAATGTTAGTGAAGTTGATGAAAATACAACCATAGAAATACCTGAAGTTATTGAAATACCCGAAGCCGTTGAGATAATTCAATCTTTGAAGATTATTCCAAAAGCGAAACTTTGGATAGGTTATATTGATAGAAAAGAAGAGATTAAAAAGCAGACGATTATTACAGAAACTTTAGAGCTAGATCCTGCTAAAGAGTGGTTGTTTTCTTTAGGCCACGGACATGTGGATATTGAGGTAAATGGTGAGATACAAGAGTTTAAAACAGCAAACAATATTAGATTTTTATATAAGAACGGAGAATTGCAAAAATT
>JAGGWO010000041.1 GCA_021157485.1 Sulfurimonas sp.
CTACCGGAGTATGCTGGTTACGAAGTATTCATAACTAAAGAAGTAATAGACGACGGTGAGAAACCAGTTTATATTAAAAAATCTACAAAAAAAACAGCATAAGGCAATAGAATATGATATTTAATAAAATAATAGGACTTTTTTCAAACGATTTATCAATCGACTTAGGAACTGCAAATACAATTGTAATCGCTAAGGGACGTGGAATAATAATTAACGAACCTTCAGTTGTTGCAGTTAAAACTGAAAAATATGGACAACAGCGAGTTTTAGCAGTTGGACATGAAGCAAAAGAGATGGTTGGTAAAACACCTGGTAATATTAAAGCTATACGTCCTATGCGTGATGGTGTAATTGCTGACTTTGATATGACTGAAAAAATGATTAGAAAGTTTATTGAAAAAGCTCATGGTCGTAGCTCTTTAATATCTCCTCGTATCATTATCTGTGTACCTTATGGTCTTACTCAGGTTGAGCGTAAAGCTGTACGTGAATCTGCTTTAAGTGCCGGTGCACGTGAAGTATTTCTTATAGAAGAGCCTATGGCCGCTGCAATTGGTGCCGGTGTTGATATACGTGAGCCTCAAGGTCACCTTGTTGTTGATATAGGTGGTGGTACTACTGAGATTGGTGTTGTTTCACTTGGTGGTTTAGTACTTTCAAAGTCTATCCGTACGGCAGGTGATAAGATTGATCAAGGTATCGTTAACTACATCAGAAAAAAATACAACTTACTTATCGGTGAAAGAGTTGCAGAAGAGATTAAAATAAATATCGGAACTGCTGTCGCTCTTGAGACAGAATTAACAATGATTGTAAATGGTAGAGATCAGGTTGAAGGACTTTTAAGTTCAGTTGAGTTAACAAGTGAAGATGCTAGAGAAGCTATGAGAGAACCTCTTATAGAGATAGCTGAAGCACTACGTGATGTACTAGAAAAAATGCCACCTGATTTAGCTGGTGATATTGTAAACCACGGTATTATTTTAACTGGTGGTGGAGCACTTATCCGTCAACTGGATAAATACCTTTCAAATATCGTTAAAATTCCTGTTTTTGTTGCAGATGAGCCACTTTTAGCAGTTGCACGCGGAACTGGTCGTGCACTAGAAGAGATAGACTTACTACAAGAACTTTTCGAGAATGAATAAAAAGTTATTTAGCTTTTTATCAATCTTAATTGCACTCTTTGTGGGTGCACTATACTATTCAAACAGTATTCAAAAACCACTTATATCAGCGCAAAATCAAATAAAAATAAACTACCACAACTCAATAGAATTTATGGAAGATAGTTTCAACAAACATTTTTTTCAAGCAGATACAATCACTTCACTTCAAGAAAAACTAGATAAATATGAAAATAACCATCTTGTTATGCAACAACTCGCTTCTGAGATTAATGACCTTTATAAAGAAAACAACTCAAGCTTAAAAACAGAGCCAAAAGTAGAACTAATTCGTACTATCTCTTATGAAAAATTTGGAGACTTAAACAGAATATGGCTTGAGATACCTGATTACAACTCATCTAAGATATATGGCTTAACTTATAGAGAGATAGTTGCAGGGATAGTTATATCCAAAAACAAGAGAGCTTTAGGACTTTTAAACAAAGATATACAGAGCTCTTATGCTGTATTTATAGGTTCAAAACATGCACCTGGAATTGCTCATGGTAATAATGGTAAAAATTTAGTTGTTAAGTTTATTCCTGCTTGGTTTGAATTAGAAATAGGTGATGAAGTCATTACATCCGGACTAGATAATATTTTTTTTAAAGGCTTAAAAGTTGGTCGTGTTATATCATTTACCAAATCCCAAGGCTACCAAAATGCGATAATAGAGCCATATTATCAAGCAAATGACCCTGGATATTTTCATATGATAAGAAGTCTTAAATGAGATATATTTTAATTTTATTACTGTTTTTAAACCTAAACGCAGCAGAAGAAGAGAAACAAAAACTTACTATCGGTTTTGGTCCATACATTCAAACTCAGCCATATGAAAATGTGGATGACATTCTACTTCCATCACCAGTAATCTTTTATGATGATGGTCTCTTTTATATTAGATGGAGCCGTGCTGGTATCTATTTCTTAGGAGATAAACAAGATAATTATGCTTGGGGCTTCTCACTTACGACACAACCGAGAACTTATGGTTATGAGAAAGATGAAATCAAAGGGATGGATGAAAGAGAAACTACTTGGGAAGGTGGCTTAGCTTTTAGCGCTAAAATAGATAAAGCATATATAGAAATCATGGCACTTACTGATGTAATGGACAGATATGATTCTTGGATATTAAAAACTGAAGCTGGTTATGATTTTGAGTTTGGAAAACTTTCTCTCTACCCTAGTCTTATTCTTATTTATCAATCATCAGATTTTTCAAACTACTATTATGGAGTTAAACAGAGTGAAGAATCAACCTCAGGTTTTACTCAATATACTCCAAATAATGGATTTTTACTTGGTGCTCAAACATATATAAAGTACCCATTTACGAATGAATTATCCGCGCTTATAAATATACGAGCGGATAAATTATCAAAAGAAGTAACTGACAGTCCTATCGTAACAGAGGATTACATCTACTCAGGATTAGTTTCCCTTATATATACTTTTGAGTATTAAAATACTTCTCTAAAACTCATCAAGTTTTAAGTGCCTCTTGGCTATAATCTCTAAATTTTTAATAGATTATTCTAAAAGGTAAAAAATGCCAAAACGCACCGACATTAACACTATTTTACTTATAGGTTCTGGTCCGATTATCATCGGTCAGGCTTGTGAATTTGACTACTCCGGAACTCAAGCTGTTAAGACTCTAAAAGAGCAAGGTTACCGTGTAATTCTTATCAACTCTAATCCTGCAACTATTATGACAGATCCAGAATTTGCAGATAGAACTTACATAGAACCAATCAAAGAAGACATCATCGCTAAAATCATCAAAGATGAAAATGTTGATGCTGTACTTCCTACAATGGGTGGACAAACTGCACTTAATGTTGCAACATCTATGTATGAAAAAGGAATGCTTGAAGGTATTGAGTTTCTTGGTGCAACTCCTGAAGCTATCCATAAAGGTGAAGACCGTTCTGCGTTTAATGAAGCTATGATAAAAATTGGTATGGACCTGCCAAAAAGTGCTAATGCATACACCGTTGATGAAGCAATTGAAAAGGCCAAAGAGATTGGTTTTCCAGTAATTTCCAGAGCTTCTTTCACACTTGCAGGTGGTGGTTCAGGTGTAGCATATAATATGGAAGAGTTTAAAAAACTAGCTGAGGAAGGTATCTCAGCTTCTCCAGTAAACGAAATCGAAATTATGGAATCTATGCTTGGTTGGAAAGAGTATGAGATGGAAGTTATCCGTGACAAAGCGGACAACTGTATCATCATCTGTGCAATTGAAAACTTTGACCCTATGGGTGTTCATACTGGTGATAGTATCACAGTAGCCCCTGCCCTTACTCTAACTGATAAAGAGTACCAAAGAATGCGTAATGCTTCTTTTGACATCTTACGTGAGATAGGTGTTGATACGGGTGGATCTAATGTCCAATTTTCAATCTGTCCAAAAACTGGTCGTATGATTGTTATTGAGATGAATCCTCGCGTTTCACGTTCATCTGCTCTTGCAAGTAAAGCTACTGGTTACCCTATCGCTAAAGTTGCAACTCTTTTAGCTATCGGCTATACACTTGATGAAATTACAAATGATATCACAGGAACTCCTGCATCTTTTGAGCCTGTAATAGATTACGTTGTTACAAAAATACCTCGTTTTACATTTGAAAAATTCCCAGAAGCTGTAAACACTCTGAGTACAAGTATGAAGTCTGTTGGTGAAGTAATGGCAATAGGTCGTACTTTTAAAGAGTCTATGCAAAAAGCACTCTGTTCTCTTGAGACTGATCTTTGTGGTTTTAATGAGATAGATGCTGATATGGAATTTGTACAACATGAAATTCGTCGTCCAAACGCAGATAGAATGCTTTATGTTGCGGAAGGTTTCCGTCGCGGTATGAGTGTAGAAGAGATGTTTGACACATGTGCAATTGACCCATGGTTTCTTTATCAATTAGAAGAGATTATCCAAACAGAAAGCACTATCACAGATAAAATTCTGTTTGATGCTGATTTTATGAGAAGTGTTAAAGTTGATGGTTTCTCAGATAAAAGAATCTCTCAGCTAATCAAGAAAAACTCAACTCAAGATGTTAGTGAAAATGAAGTATATGCGAAAAGAAAAGAACTAGGTGTCAGTCTAGAGTTTAATGAAGTTGATACTTGTGCTGCAGAGTTTGAAGCATTAACTCCGTACCTTTACTCAACTACAAACATCACTAAACTTCCAAATCTAACTAATCGTGTAAACAAAGATAAGAGAAAAGTTCTTATTCTTGGTGGTGGACCAAATAGAATCGGTCAAGGTATCGAGTTTGATTACTGTTGTGTTCACGCTGCGTTTGCACTCCGTGAAATGGGTATTGAATCTGTTATGTACAACTGTAATCCTGAAACTGTTTCAACTGATTATGATACTTCTGATGTTCTTTACTTTGAACCAATTGATTTTGAGCATGTACGTGAAGTTATTGAAAACGAGCAACCTGATGGAATTATAGTTCACTTTGGTGGTCAAACTCCACTAAAACTTGCAGATGCACTTACAAAAATCGGTGCAAATATCTCTGGAACAACTTCAGCAGTAATCGATTTAGCAGAAGATAGAGAACAGTTCTCTAACTTTGTAAATCAACATGGTCTAAAACAACCAGCGAATGGTTTAGCACGTAAAAAAGAAGAAGCTGGACCAATAGCCGAGAAACTTGGTTTTCCAGTTCTAGTTCGTCCATCTTTCGTTCTTGGTGGTCGTGGTATGAAAATCGTTTATTCTCATGAAGAGTTAGATGAGTATATGGCTCTTGCTATCAGCGTTTCAAATGAAGCACCTGTTTTAATTGATAAGTTCCTAGACCAAGCTATAGAGCTTGATGTTGACTGTATCTCAGATGGTAAAGAAGTTTACATCGGTTCAGTTATGCAACACATCGAAGAGGCTGGAATTCACTCTGGAGATAGTGCTTGTTCTCTTCCTCCAATGAACTTGAGCACAGAGATGATAGAAAAAGTTGAACTCCAAACTAAAACTATCGCACTTGGTCTTGGTGTTGTTGGTCTTATGAATGTTCAGTATGCAATCTATAAAGATGAAATCTACCTGATAGAAGTTAATCCAAGAGCCTCACGTACAGTTCCATTTGTATCTAAAGCTACTGGAATGCCTCTTGCAAAAGTTGCTACTCGTGTTATGATGGGTGAGACTCTTGTTAGTTCACTTGCATACTATGATAAATATGACATCGTAGAAGAAGTGAATGGTCTACGTCGTCCTAAACTAAAAGGTCATGTTTCTGTTAAAGAAGCAGTTTTCCCTTTCCATAAACTCGTTGGTGCAGACTTGGTTTTAAGCCCTGAGATGAAATCAACTGGTGAAGTTATGGGAATAAGCTCTAACTTTGGTGTTTCGTTTGCAAAAGCACAACTAAGTGCTGGAAATAAAATCCCTACTGGAGGAACTTGTTTCTTATCTTTTGTTGATACAGATAAAGTGCATGCTGCTGAAATCGGTTCTGGTTTAGTTAAACATGGCTTTAAACTTGTAGCGACAAAAGGTACTCAAGAGATACTGGTAAACGCAGGTATTCTCTGTGAAAGAGTTCTTAAGATATCTGAAGGTCGTCCAAATATCGAAGATAGTATGAAAAATGATGAGATTGCTATGGCAATTAACACTTCTGATAACAATACATCTAAAAAAGATGCTATTGTAATTCGTCAAGAGGTTCTTAGACTTAGTATTCCTTACTTTACAACGCTAAGTGCTGCAAGAGCTTTAATACTCGCACTTGATGAGATGGGTGATGACTCATGGTCAAACTCAACAGCGATACAAGACTTCCTACTAAAGTAGTGAATACAATACTCACACAAACCGACACTACTGTCGGTTTTTTATCTGGGGATAGTTTAAAACTACAAGAGATAAAATCCCGTGACTCTTCTAAGCCTTTTATAAAAGTCTACTCAAGCCTAAAAGCTTTTAAAGAAGATTCAAATCGAGTTCCCTCCTCTCAAAAATCTAGAATAAGACGTTCTAAAAAAACAACCTTCATCATAAAAAATAGAGCATTTAGAATTGCAAGTAGTAGTTTAAACTCTTCTTTTCTTAGAGCAAATGAATGGAACTACTCTACATCTGCTAATGAATCAGATAAAAATTTCAATAGAGAATTTTGTGAGTCAAAAGCTGATATAATAATAGAAGATAAAAATTCATTATATGAAGGTAAAGCATCTTCTTTGTATAGAATTAACTCTAAAAGAATGGAGAGATTAAGATGAGTAAGTTTTTTCAAGCGCTACTAACTGGTATATTTTTTACATTTATTTTAGACTTTTTTATATTTTTAGGAATAAAACTAAACTATATTGATTTCTATGAAATTGACCTCTATTACAATATTTTATTTGCAGATAATCAATCTTTTGTACTCTATACTATTTTTTCTGCAATTATTGGATATGTTGTAATATATGTAAATAACAATAAAGTAAGTGCAATAATCCTCGGTATTTTACTGTTTATAACCTCACTTACACTAATCTCACCTATTGGCTATCAACTGGGTGAAATGATGTTCATGCAAAAAAACGCAACTCTTCAAGATGAGAGACATACCTATGTAGGTGATATCTATTATGATGGCAGAGAGAGAGTAACGTTTTATGACTACAACTTAAAAAAAGTAATAAATTTAGATAAAAACAGATTAAAAGGTAAAGATTAAATGATAAAAAATAAACATATCTCTTCAATAGCTAGTGGTATTGGACTAGGCTCTGCGGGCGTTTTAATGATGAGTGTATTAACAGGCTGTGAAGCTCCTCAACAAGAACAGCAAAATCGTTTTCTTGTAATAGAACAACAGACAAATGGTAAATATATCGTGGTTGAAGAGATGCCAACTGAAGGTCCAAGTCGCGCTATTATTCGTGAAAAAGATGCAAATGGAAATACAACTGAACGTTTTATGAATGAAGCTGAGATGAAAGCCCTTGCAGAACAAGAGTATCAAAAAGTTCAAAATGGAACATCTGAAACCGTACAAGATGGTGGAGGAAGTGCAGGAATGGGTCTAGCTGGAACAATCTTAGCAGTTGCTGCAGGTTCACTTCTTGGAAATATGATAGGTAATTCTCTAATGAACAACAAAAACTTTGCAAAGAATTCTGCAACATCTAACAGAAGTGCATACAGTCGTTCTGCAGCTTCAAGAGCTTCAAAAAGCTCAAGTAAAAAAAGCTTCTTCGGTTCATCTAGTAGAAGATCTAGCTCTAGAAGTTATGGTAGCTGATATTGATAACTTTACAAACATTAAATCCTTTAGATGATAGTAAACTTGAAGAGCTAGGTTTTACTTGGCATACAGACAGTGATGGAAGTAAATATGTAAGTGATGAGCTAGTAGAGATTTCTAGTGCTGAAGCAGAAGCTTATTACACCGCTGGTAATGAAATATATGACATGTATGTTGAAGCTGCCCAATATGTGATAGAAAATGACCTCTTTTTTGATTTAGGAATTCCCTTTAACTTAATTGATGTAATTAAAAAGAGTTGGGAGAATGATGTTCACTGGCATATATATGGACGTTTTGACTTAGCTGGTGGAGTTGACGGACAAGATATTAAACTTATAGAGTTTAATGCTGATACTCCAACTGGACTCTTTGAAACTGCCCTACTTCAATGGGCACTTCTCAAACATAATAATATGGATGAAAAAAAACAGTTTAACAACGTTTATGAAGCTATAAGTGAAAACTTTAAAAGACTCATTACTCTTTTTGATGAAACGAGTGAGTTTGATACAAGATATGATGGCTGGAAGATTTTATTTTCATCAATAGCTGAAAATGATGAAGAAGAAGCTACAACAAGACTCCTTCAACAGATGGCAACGGATGCAGGTTTTAATACTGCGTTTGAATATTTAGAGAACACTCATTTTGATGAAAATGGAATATATGATGCAAATGAGAATGACTATGAATACTGGTTTAAACTCTACCCTTGGGAAGATATAGCACACGATGAACCCGAACTAGCAACAACTTTGACAAATATCATACAAAATCAAAAAGCTATCATTTTAAATCCAGCATATACACTACTATTTCAATCAAAAGGAATGTTAAAGATTTTATGCGATCTTTTCCCAGACTCTCCATACCTTTTACAAACAGCTTACGAGCCACTAGAAGGCCTTAAACAAGTTGAAAAAACTGTTTTTGGAAGAGAAGGTGCAAACACTAAAATCATAAACGCAGATGGCAGCGTAACTGAGCAAACAGATGGACCATACGATAACTATAAAAAAGTCTACCAGGAGTACGTAGAGTTCCCAAAAGACGTCAAAGGCAATAAATACCAAGCCGGAGTATTCTTCGCCTACGAAGCCTGCGGAATGAGCTTCAGAAAAGGCTCAGAGATTATGGACAATATGAGTAAATTTGTGGGGCATGTTATAGTTTAAACGATATTAATACTTCCTTGAATTCACCCTTTATCTAAAGCAAATTTATAGAAGTAGCATCAAGCTACTTCCTTTCCAAGTAATATATTTTTAGAAATTATAACCAATACCCATAGTATAACGATCAGTATTGTAAGTACTATCAGTTGCTCCACCAGATGAGCTAGTAAAATCCATATCAGTTCTCAATGCACTAACATTAGCTCTTAATCGTGGTGTAATAGCATATGACGCAGCAAGTCCATAAGTAAACCCTTGCGTATCCCAATCTCCCCAATCGGCATCATACTTACCATACTCATATCCAAACATTGCACTTATATCAATCTTTTTATTTATAATATATGCAACTGTTGGAAGAAAATCTATACTATATTCTGTAGGATTTGAAGAAGTACCACTCAGTTGCACCGATGGGTTATAGTCCATGTTTATTGTTATACCAATAGCAATTGATTTATTAATTGACTTCATCAATTTTCCATTAATATTAATACCATAATTATCTTCCCATAAATCAGCCGTGCGATCTATGTAAGTTACTCCAATTCCTATCTCCTGCTTATAGTCAAAAAAGTTATCAGCTGTTGCCCCTGTTGTAATCACAATTGCTGTTAAAGCACTAAGTAGTATTTTTTTCATATTTTTCCTTTTTATTTTATTATTGAATTTTTAACCGATATCTCTAATTTATTGAAATATTTAGGCAACTATTTTAAATTTTATTTCAACTCCTTGTCTGAAATGATCTAAAATATTTTCTACTTCACCACTTCGTAGACTCAAACTCTTTATCGTAGTGAATTAAGCCTTCTTTCTCCATTCTTGGTATATCTATATTTTTTATTTTCAATGTTGAGATAGCTTTTTCTACTGCTTGCTTTACTATTTTTTCTCTTTGTTGAGCTTCTTGTGGTTTTTTTGTGTTGTGGGTGTAGCGGTAATTAATATTTAACATTCTCTTTCCATCATTTTTAGTTTCTGCTGTATCGTAATACCCACACTCTATTCCATAAAATTTTACTCCACCACTATAGTAACTTCCTCCAAATCCTCTTGAAAAGACGCCACCTGTACATTTTAAGTGATTTACGTATGTTATCCACCCTTTACTATATGTTACTCCTGTCTCTTTTCCAATTTTACTAATTTCATTTCTTTCAACATCACTATCATGATAATGTCCATCTTTTTTAAAAAGTTCTTCTTGAAACCCTCCCTCACCTAAATAATTAGATGTATAGATGCTGAATTGTATGTTTTCGGTTAGGTGATAAATATATGGTAACGCTGTCTTTTTTTTATATTTTTCTTTATTATACCCTTTAGGTATTTGCCAGTTAATATCTGGTACTACAATAGAGAGAGCTCTACTCTCTATAATCTCATTAGGTTTTACTTGTCTAAATGGAGAGCCACAAGCAG
>JAGGWO010000182.1 GCA_021157485.1 Sulfurimonas sp.
ATCTTGCTGTTTCATATCCACTTCTTAGTATGGGGGAGTTTATGACAATTTCTTCTGTTCCTGGAAAGATTTTAGATGATTTAGAGAAGCCCTTCAAATAATATACACCATAATGAGCTAAGCCCATTATAGCGGTAGGGACACTATGTCCCTACAACCCCCTAAAGCTACAAAAATTTTGTTTTTTGAGATTAGGTATAGGTTGGTTTAGACCATTACTGCTTTGCGTTTACCCTCTTTGATTTCACCTATTAGATAACCATCAGTCTCAGATAATATTTTTGCAACATTTTTTTCTTCAACTACAAGTATCATTCCAACACCCATGTTAAATGCTCTAAACATTTCACTACGCTCAATATGAGGAGCCATTAGTTCAAAGATTGGAAGAACTTTTATAGAGTCCTCTTTTACTTCTGCCATTAGGTTCTTAGGAAGAACACGTGGTAAGTTTTCAACAATTCCACCACCAGTGATATGAGCCATCGCTACTATCTCATTTCTTAGAGCTTTAAATGTTTTTACATAGATATTTGTAGGCTCTAGTAGAGTTTCGATAAGAGGCTTACCGTTGAAGTCATCTTCAAATTTCATACCCATTTTCTCAAACAATACTTTACGTGCAAGTGAAAAACCATTTGAGTGAAGACCTGAACTTGGAAGTGCTATAAGTTTATGACCAGAACGAACAAGGCTTACTCTATCCATCTCAGATTTCTCAGCAACACCAACTGCAAAACCAGCTAAGTCATAATCATCCTCAGAGTACATACCAGGCATTTCAGCAGTCTCTCCACCGATAAGTGCACATTCACTGCGTTTACAACCCTCAGCTATACCTGCAACAACATTAGTTGCGTTTTTAACATCTAGTTTACCAGTAGCGTAGTAGTCTAAGAAAAATGATGGAGTTCCAAAGTTACATAGCAGGTCATTAACACACATAGCAACTAAGTCGATTCCTACAGTATTGTGAATACCACTGTCAATAGCAAGTTTTAGTTTTGTACCAACACCATCAGTTGCTGCTAACATTACAGGTTCTTTAAAACCTTTTGGTAGCTCAAACGCACCCGCAAAAGAACCGATACCACCCATTACACCTGGGATTTTAGTAGATTTAACAAGAGGTTTGATATTTTCAACGAAACTGTTACCTGCATCTATATCAACACCGGCATCTTTGTAGCTAATTTGGCTCATTACGAACTCCATTTATAAAGTATGGAATTATATCTTATGTGAGTTTAGATAAGTGTTAAGTTAGTTGGAATTTATATGTATAATAAGCTAGATCCCCAGGCAAGCTGAGGATGACGGAGGTTGTTACTTTGTTATGCTTCTTTAGTTTCTGTTTCTTCGTTGTTTGGAAGGTCACATTTTTTAGAAATGATACATAGTGGACAGAAGTTTAAAAGACCTGCTAAAAGAGGAAGTAAACCTAGGTAAAACCAAACGATTCCAGTTACAAGACCTGCTATGATAAGTGCTATACCTAAACCTATACGAAAAACTCTACAAAACGATCTAATTTTATTAAAATTCATTTTATTCCTTTGTGAAAATATTTGTGCAATTATAACCATCTAGATTAAAAGCTAGCTATTTAATTATCAAGTAAGCCTTAAATATATGTAAGTTTTAAGGTTTTTAAAACTTATAAAGACAAATATGCTAAAATCGCGGTAATAAAAAAGGAATAATATATATGAGAGAATTTATTTACCCAGAAATGATGGTGCATGTACCAGTTTGTACGAATAAAGTTCCAGAGAATGTTTTGATTATCAGCGACAATGCAGAATTATTAAGTGCTGAGATGCAAAAACATAATAATATTGGTTCAAAAGTTATAGCTTGTAATCTTGATGCTCTACGCAATGAAGCAGACGGAAGTGCTGATGTTGTGATTTGTGAAATGAGTGCTGATGCAGCAGTTATTGGACATATCTCACGTGTTCTAAAAGAGGATGGACAACTTTCAATAGTACATGATTCTTTAGAAGAAACAAAGAGCAATACAATCCTTATGCAGGTTTTAGGCAAGTACTTTAAAATCATTATGCCTTACAATTTAGGGAATGGCACAACCGCACTTTTAGCTTCAAAAGAGTATCATCCTACTGCTGATATAATTCTTCAGCGTTCAGATATGATTGATGGTTTAAACTATTATAACTGTGATATTCATATAGCTGCGTTTGCAATGCCAAACTATATTCGTAAAGAGTACTTAGGAATTATCAAAAACTAATTTCGTGAGGATTGCTATATGGCATTTAAATATGCAATTGCGTTAACGGGTGGTATAGCAACAGGTAAAAGTACTGTTGCTTCTTTGATGGCGCTAAATGGTATGAGAGTGATTGATGCAGATACAATTTCACATGAGATTTTGGATGCATCTTCTTCTTGGGTAAAAGAGACTTTTGGTGATGAGTATATAAATGGTTCAAAAGTAAATCGCTCGAAGCTTGGTTCACTTGTTTTTGCAGATGATAGCGCTAAGAAAACACTTGAAGAGTTTTTACATCCTAAGATTAGAGATGAGATTGAAAAACGTTCTATCAAGCAAGATAGTTTTAAATTTCCCTACCTTATAGACATTCCCCTCTTTTTTGAAAATGCTGCTTATGATATTAAGGATAGTGTAGTCGTTTACACTCCTAAAGAGGTACAGCTTGAGCGTTTTATGAAACGCAACGGCTACAGTGAAGAGGAATCTTTAAAACGAATAGCATCACAGATGCCAATAGATGAAAAAAAAGAACGTGCTACTTGGGTTATAGATAACTCTAAAAAGTTAAAACATCTTCAGCAAGAAGTTGAGGATTTTGTCGATATAATTAAAGCTAAATATCTTTAATACTGAGAGGATATAAATTAGATTCCCGGGTCAATCCCGAGAATGACGGGAGAGGTGTTGATGCAAGTATCAAAATATAGTGCAAATGGAAATGACTTTGTTATTTTTCACTCGGAAACTAAAGTAGATAGAAGTGAATTGGCACGTGAGATTTGTCATCGTCAAGATGGTGTTGGTGCTGATGGCTTAATCGTTATCGTTCCAAACGCTGATTATGATTTTGAGTGGCAGTTTTATAACTCTGATGGAAGTACAGCTGAGATGTGTGGAAATGGTTCACGTGCTTGTGCTCACTACGCTTTTACACACGATTTGGCTCCTAAAAATATGAGTTTTTTAACTGAGGCAGGTGTTATAAACGCAGAGGTAGATGGAGATATGGTTCTTAGTGAGCTTACTCCACCGAGAATTTTATATAAAACGATTGAGACTAATGGAATTTCATGGTGGAAAATAGATACAGGCGTTCCTCATATGGTTAGCTTTACAAAAAATATAGAAGAGTTTGATATCCAAGAGGCAAGAGCCTTAAGATATGAGCACGATGCAAATATAAATATTGCTTTTGTTGATGGAAACAGTCTTAGAGTTAGAACTTATGAGCGTGGTGTTGAAGATGAAACGCTCGCTTGTGGAACTGGCATGGCGGCTTGTTATTATCGAGCACTGCAAGAGGATTTAGTTCATGGTGATATCGAAGTTTATCCTAGAAGTGGTGAGACGCTATATCTTGGTATGAATGAGAGAACGATTACTTTTCGTGGAGAAGTTAAAAATACTTTTATTACGGAGTGGAAAGTATAAAACTACTGGATTTTATAATCCAGCAGCCTCAACTATTTTTGCTTGATGATCAGCTATAAGTGGTTCAACTACTTCATCAAGAAGTCCACCATTCATAATTTCATTTAAGCGGTATAGTGTAAGATTGATTCTGTGATCACTCATACGATTTTGAGGATAGTTGTAGGTACGAATACGACCACTTCTATCTCCACTACCAACTTGAGCAGCACGTTCAGCTGCATTTTCAGACTGCTGTTCTTGCATTTCGAGATCATAAAGTCTAGCTTTTAGAACCTTCATAGCTTTTTCACGATTTTTATGTTGAGATTTTTGGTCTTGGTTGGTTACTACTAAACCAGATGGCAAGTGAGTAATCCTAACCGCGGAGTCAGTTGTATTTACAGACTGACCACCACAACCAGATGAACGCATAACATCTATCTTTAAATCTTTATCTTCAATAACAACTTCAACATCATCAACTTCAGGCATAACTGCTACTGTAATTGCTGATGTGTGAACACGTCCTTGAGACTCTGTCGCTGGAACACG
>JAGGWO010000178.1 GCA_021157485.1 Sulfurimonas sp.
CTCATATACGGTTATCTCTTTATCTATGAGTTTAAAACGCAGTAGTCTTTTGAGCGCGTCATTTATATCTTCTACTTTAATCCAAGCAATCTCACGATCACTTATCTGCGTAGGTTTATCAAACAAAACACCATAAGCACCGTTTAAAACGGCAGACTCTATGCTCTGCTCATCAAAAGCGATAAAGAGGTCGCCCCTTTT
Source organism: Sulfurimonas sp. (assembly GCA_021157485.1). GTDB lineage: Bacteria > Campylobacterota > Campylobacteria > Campylobacterales > Sulfurimonadaceae > Sulfurimonas. Next base: position 202 of record JAGGWO010000178.1, read on the forward strand.
TACTCTCGCAGCATCAAAAACAATGTTCTCAAAAGTTTTTACAAATGGTTCGTTTACTACTTTACCATGTGTAAGTGCAAGGACGTTTTCAAGTCTCATCCAATAGGTGTGCCTGCCTTTTTAGGTTTTTCCGGTCTTACTAAACATAGACCATCTTCATCTTTAGCAGCAAGAAGCATTCCCTCTGACATCATTCCCATTAATTTTGCAGGTTTTAGGTTTGCAACAACACAAACTTGAGTGTGAATGAGTGACTCAGCACTATAAAACTCTTTAATTCCGGCAACAACCTGCCTTGGAGTCTCTTCACCTAAATCAACTTGAAGTTTTAGAAGTTTCTTACTTTTGGGAACTTCCTCAGCTTCAACAACAGTACCAATTTTTAAAGATGTTTCAAAGAATTGACCAATCTCAATTAAATTGTCTTCTTCTTTTTTAGCGCTTAGTTCTTCTTTCATTTTATCATTTGGCTTCTCATCTGGCATCGCTTTTGGAGCTTCTTCTATAAGAGGCTCCTCAACACGAGGAAAGAGAGGTGGAACTTTTTTGATATTAAATAGTTTCAATAGGTTTTTCCCTAAAACTAGGTCTTTATAGCTATCGTTATTTATCTTAAAATTGAGTGCATCAGCTATAGTATTTGTAGTTTTTGGCATTACAGGATGAAGCATTATGGCAGCTTTTGCTAAAATATTTGCTACAAGTGCAACCGTAGCTAAAGCTTCATCTTTTTTACCTTCTTTCATTTTAGCCCAAGGCTCATAACTAGTGATTGCTACATTACCTATAGTGAATAACTTCCAAAGTTCTTCAAGATATCTATGCGTTTGCATATTTTCCATGAAGCCATCAAGATTACCAAGAGCTTCATTCATGGCATCTAGCTCTTTAGCATGGTATTTTTCTACATCAACACTATCTATCTCAAAATCAGAGTATTTTCCACTCATACCGATAATACGGTTAAGAAGATTACCGAGGTCGTTGCTAAGTTCTGAGTTAATTCTGTCTATGAAAGCACGTTGAGAAAAATCACCATCTTGTCCAAAAGGAACTTCTCTAAGCATGAAGTATCTTAAATTTTCAGCACCATAAGCATCGGCAACCTCTTTAGGAGAGATAACATTGCCTTTAGACTTAGACATCTTCTCACCATCTCTAGTCCACCATCCGTGTGCCCCAATATGCTCAGGAAGAGGCATATCAAGACTCATAAGAAATGCTGGCCAATAAATAGCATGAAAACGTAAAATATCTTTACCAACAAAGTGTGTAGAAGCTGGCCAATAATGCATATTAGCATCATCTTTACCGTAGCCAAGAGCAGTTATGTAGTTTAAAAGTGCATCTAACCAAACATACATAACATGCTTGTCATCATGTAAGCTCTCAGGCATTTTAACGCCCCACTTAAAAGATGTTCTTGTTACAGAGAGGTCACGAAGTCCACCTTTTACGAAGTTAATTACTTCATTTGCACGTGAACGAGGAAGAATAAAGTCAGGATTATCAGCATAGTGTGCTAATAGTCTATCCTCATATTTTGAAAGTCTGAAGAAGTAGCTCTCTTCTTTAATAATACTAGTTGTTCTCCCACAGTCAGGGCAAAACTCACCATCTTCTAGTTGCGTTTCAGGGAAGAAAGTTTCACAGCTTACACAGTAGTGACCTTCATAAAAATCTTTGTAAATATCACCTTTAGCGTACATAACTTCAAATGCTTTTTGAACACCGCGTTTATGATCTTCATCAGTAGTACGAATAAATTTATCATAACTAATTTCAAACTCATCCCATAAAGCTTTAAAAGTTCCACTAATTTCATCAGCAAACTCTTGAGTAGGCTTACCAGCTTTTTGTGCTGACTCTTCTATCTTTTGACCATGCTCATCTGTTCCAGTTAGAAAGTAAGTGTCATTACCTTTTAGTCTCTCATATCTAGCCATAGTGTCAGCTATAAAAGTAGTGTAAGCATGCCCAATATGAGCCTCTCCGTTAACGTAATAAATGGGTGTTGTTATATATTTACTCATTTGGAAAAATCCTTTATTTATATATTTAAAAAAGCGACTAGTCGCGTGAGCTCTCTGCTGAAGAGAACTTAGTGTTAACGTAGTATAAGAGTACGTCATTAACGTTAAAACTCAAATCCGCCAGTATCGCCTTTTGACATACTGTTGTAAACTGATTTAATATATTCAGTTCTAAGTTCGCAAGCTAAGTAGTGTTCGCAATTACTACAGCTTTTCATATTCTTCTCACTTTGACACTTTTGGAGCTTTATAATCATCTCGTCGAGATAGAGCTCAAACTTGTCTTTTGGTTCGTTATCCATTTTTCGCGTAAACTTCTTTTACTCTTGCTATCTCATAGTTTGAACCAAAGAAACATATTGCTGTATCGTGAATGTGTGCGTGACCTAGTGTCATTAGATCGTTTTTACCATCTATTGCGCCGCCACCTGATTTTTCATAAATAAAGGCAAAAGGAAATACTTCAAACAGACGTCTAAGTTTTCCCTCTGGTTTATCTGAAGTTCCAGGATAAGAAAACAGTCCACCGCCTTTAAGCAGGATTTGGTGAAGGTCTGGAACCATACCACCAGAGTATCTTAAACGGTAACCTTCAGCAAAAAAACTGTCTATCATCTCTTTATGGTAAGGTGCCCAGTTTTGCTGTGTTCCGCCAGGTGCATTTAGTTTACCTTTTTCATTTAGGCGAATCTCTTTAACGAATTCAAATTCACCAGCTTGAAGAAGATATAGTTTGGTTTTATTCTCTGCGAAAACCATTTCAACACGAGGGCCATAAACTACGTAGCACGAAGCAACCATTTTTGCAGAACCAAATTCGCCTTCATAGATACCAAATATAGAACCAACACTTAAATTTACATCTACTAAAGATGAACCATCAAGAGGGTCGTAAGCGATAAAATATTTACCATCTTTGTGCATTAACTCTGCATGCTCTTTCTCTTCACTTGCAATAGTATGAACAGAAGCAACTCTTGAAAACTCTTCTTCGATAATCATATCACATTTAATATCGAGCTGAAGTTGCGTTTCGCCTGAACTATTTTCTTGATTTGAATAACCAAAATCTTTAACATCGATAGCGTCTTTAATTCTAATTGCACTTCTTTGAATCGCGTCAAATATATCTCTCATTAAACTTCCTTTGCGTTTTGTAGTATCCATGAAATAACTTCATCTGGATTATTTAAATCTAAAATATCAACACCGTTTGGCATATCATAATCACTTGTATTTACTGTTTCATCTATTGCTAAAGCATTCATAAATGGAAAATAGTCTTTATCAAGAGAGTCTCTAAAAACACTGATACGCGGTAGTGGAAGATTTTTTAAACCCTCTACAAGTAAAATATCAAACTTATCAAAAAGTCTAATCATCTCATCTATATCTTTATTTTTTTTAGAAAATAGTGTTGTCCGGTTAGGGGAGGTTACAATAACCTCTGCACCTGTATCACTAAACTTGTAGCTATCTTTTCCAACAACATCAAATCTGGCTTTATCACCTGGATCGTGCTTTATAATTGCCACTTCTTTCTTATGCTCATTTATCAGTTTTCTAGCCACTTTTAATATAAGGGTAGTTTTACCACTATTTGAAGGGCCCGTAAATGCAACTGCTAATCTTTTATTCAAATTCAACTCTGCTTCTTAAAATTTATTAGATTATACAAAAGAAGTGTTTAATAAGATATAATTCTCTCATAATTATGAGGAAGAAAATGAAAACTTTTACAATTATTTTAACTTTTTTGGTGCTAATTTCTGGATGTGCTAGTAAAAATGCTTTTGAACAGTTTGAAATGAGTGAAAAACAGGAATTGAGCGCAAATGCTCTTGCTAGGTCTAAGATAAAATATGCAGATAAAGTTAATGGAATTGTCTCTACTGTTTACCTGAATTTTGTCTCTCCAGAAGAGTATACCGATGGAGAATATTTTTATGTTTATACATATTTGAAAAATAAAAATTATAAGTTTCGTTTTTTACTCAATGACAAAGAGCCTATAAGTATTGAAGAACTACCAAGAAAAAATGCTTTCACTGAGCTCACGTCAATAGATAATGAGTGGAACAAGTACTACCTAGTTAAGTTTGAAGAGCAGGGGGACAAGCTTAACTTTGTGTTCGAAAACGGTCCGTACTCTTCGGATATTTTAAAGTTTGAAAAAGATGAATAATAGAGACATCTTCACCTAATATTTTTTTATACATCACATAGTTTGCTAAAACTTTTTTCCCGTATTCTCTGCTCTCCCTATTTGACATAAGTTCCATACTGAGATATGGTTCATACTCTTCATTTGAAAATGTACCTGTTTTGAGATATCTTCTTAAAAAACCCATACCACCATTATATGCATAAGCCATAAACAGTGGATGATAGAGAGATTTTTTCATCCACTCTATATGTTTTATTGCATACTTTAGATTTGTCTCTGGTTTAAACATATCATCATAAGCTATCTTTTCTTTCATATCTTTAGCCATTGCATCTACTAAAAATGGCATCATCTGCATGAGACCAAGAGCAAATGAACGGGATAGGGCGGATGGAACAAAGGCACTCTCTTGACGCATTATTGCATACACAAGTGCTTTGTCATCATTGGATATATCCCTAAGATACTCTTCATAAGGCATGATATATCCATGCATTTTATGAGAATAAGCTTTTTGTATGATGATTGATTGAACTGGAAGCATGCATTTTTGTTTATACTGAGAAGCAAGTCCAAAGAGTTCGTTTTCTGGAGTTTTTTTTATCTTCGAGCGTAAAACATCCCACTCAAATGGGTTTTGCAGGTTGATTTTAGTTTTAGAGTTCATTATCTCTAAAGATGAGTAGTAATTTTCTACATCAACACTCATCATCTCGTGTGCATAAAGAGTATAAATATTTATATCCATACTTAAAGTTAAATTATCAAGATATTTTTTATCTTTTGAAACCCTATAGAGCCAAAAACTAGCCTTATCTTTGTCAATTGCATATTTTGCTTGCTTGTATGTCTGCTTTAGATGTTTAATTGCTGCGGCTTTATTATGAAATTTTAGTTGATGAAGGGCTAGTATAAAGTTACTGTTCGCATTAAGTTTTTTAGGATTTATATTCAAAATAGAAGTACGAAGCTTATTTAAACTTTTGTCTCTTGTGGTGATTTTAATAAACTGAGCCATTTTTTTAGATGAAGCAAGATAATTAATAAACTCTTTGTCTAGGTTTATATTTAAATTTTTTCTACGATGAGAAGCAGTAGTTTGTATGAACATTTTTAGTACTGTATCTGCAGAATACTTCTTGTAAGACTCAGCAGAGTGAGGTTCACTCTGTATTTTAAGTAACTCTATAAATTGTTTAGACTCTACTTTTTTTGCTAGCTTTTCTCTCTGTGCATTTGTCATCTTAAGAGTCTTGTATGAGCTTAGAGCTAATTTAAAACACTCTTTGTCATCAATACTAAAGAGATCTTTTTTACTTCTGCATAATTTTTTATAGTCTGACTCAGAAGTATTACTGCGTTTTGAGTACTCTTTTTTTAGTTTGTAGTTCTTTCCGGTTGCTTGAGCATAGGCTCTGTCTGCTTCCTTATCTGTAATATCTTGTTTTAAAAATTGCCATATCAAAAAGTCTTTTGCTCTGCATGTAGGTTTTGATGTTATCTCTTTGAGGGTTATCTCAGCATTTACGTATGCCGAGATAAGAAGTAGTAAAACTAGATTTTTGAGCATTAAATAGCATTAAGCACAGAACTAAGTATAACTATGAGAACTTGTAATCCTATGATTATAATAAGTGGTGCTAAGTCTAAGCCATTGAAGTCAGTTCTAACAAATCTTCTAAGATATGCATATGCAGGATTAGTGATTCTGTATAAAAATTGCACTATTGGGTTAAACGGGTCTGGATTTACAAAACTTAATAGGGCAGTAATGATAAGAACCCAAATGTAAATATTTATAATACCTATAAAAATTCCGCCAAGACCTTGAACTATCTCTATTAACATACTCATTTAATAATTTCTCCAATATAGTTTTTAAGATATTTATATATCTTAGCAATATCTGGACCATGCTCAGCATTTGTAAGTAAAATACGAAGTGGTTTAAGGAAGTTTTCACCTTCAAGTCCAGATTCTTTAATGATATAGTTCTTAAAATCATCATACTCATTAAAGTAGGGCGCACCCTTAATCGTTTCTGTTATCAATGCAGTCTGTTCTTTAAAATCTTCAGGAATATTTCTCTCAGAAAAAATAGGAGCTATTTTACTTTTTAACTCTTTTGTAGTTTGGACCTCTTCAAGATAGAGACGAGCAAGTTCACCAATCTCTTCATCAGCAAAACCAACATAGCGGGACAGCTCTTTAGTACTCATCATTTTTAAGTGTTCTTTGTTTATATGTTTTAACATATTAATATCAAAGCGAGCAGGGCTATTTGATATTTCCTCTAAGCTAAACCACGCTACAGCATCTTTCATATTGAAGATCTCTTGAGGAGGATTATTTCCCATAAGAATAAGATAATTTGCGATAGCTTCAGGAAGATAGCCCTCTTCTAAAAGCCATTTAATGCTAGAGATATCGTCGTTCTTACTCATTTTCTCACCACTCTCGTTAAGAATAATTGGTAAGTGAGCGTATCGTACTTTTTTCTTATAATCAAGAGAGTTTCTAACGTGCTCTTGTTTTGGTGTGTTACTCATGTGCTCTTCACCACGAATAACAATAGAGATATCACTAAGCATATCATCAACTGCGCAGGCAAAGTTATATGTAGGTGTTTTATCTTGACTCATTATTATGAAACTATCAACAGTGTC
>JAGGWO010000242.1 GCA_021157485.1 Sulfurimonas sp.
CAACTGAATGTCGTACTTAGAGTTAATCCAGTTAAATATCATATACGAAAGAGCTTTATATCTGTAACCCTCTTTACCAATAAGCAGAGCAGCGTCCTTACCTTTGAACTCAACAAGAAGTGTTTCACTGTCATATACGCTGACATCTATTTTATCAATGTCAAAACATGTTAAGTTAAAAAGCTCATTTATCTCTTTATCAATTTTAAGAGCTAACTCATTAAGATCAACAGAACTTTGTTCGTCATCTTCTTTCTCATCAAATTCATCATCATAATCAGCTGTAAACTCTAAGCCACTCATTAGGTCATCATCTTCATCATCTTGATCACTTACAAATGATGCAGGCATAATAGTATCGTTTAAAATCGTATGAGTATGAACTTCTTCCTTTTCTTTAGCTTTTACAATTTTTTCAGCTTTATTAACTTTTTCGACTTTAGCTTTTGGTTTATCTTTTGTTTTAGTTTTTTTTCTTTTGTTAGCACTAACCATTTTAGAATCAATAGTTGCAACTATAATCGCTTGCTTTTTGAAAAAACCTAAAACTCCAGCTTTTGGATGCTGAACAACTTCAATAGCCAACTCTGTAACAGAACATTTAAGAGCAGTAGCTGCATCTTCATATGCTTTATCTAGAGTTATAGCTTCAATCTTAATCATCACTCTTTCCATCAGATTTTTTAGACTTTTTTGAACGTTTATTCTCTAACTTTTCTTTTTCAATCTCTTTATGTTCCATTTTCTTTGCATGCTCACTAAGTGCTACTTGCGCATCTTTTTGATTTTTAAACTGTGTATTTACTATGAACTGCTGTCCTATAGAGAAAAGGTTATTTACGAACCAGTAAAGAACTAAACCTGAAGGGAAAGTTATAAAGAAAAATGTAAATATTACTGGAAGGTATTTAAATACTTTTTCTTGCATTGGATCTGTAAAATTATTTGGCGTAAGTCTCTGCTGATAAAACATTGAAGCACCCATCAATACAGGTAATACATAATACTGATCCATACGAGAAAGGTCAGTTATCCAGAGTGCCCAAGGAGCACCTTGTAGTTCAACTGCATTTAAAAGTACACGGTAGATTGCGAAGAATACTGGAATCTGCAATAGCATAGGAAGACAACCACCTAGAGGATTAGCCCCATGCTTTTTGTACATATCCATAGTAGCTGCGTTTAGTCTTTGTGGATCTTTTTTATACTTCTCTTTAAGTTCTTTGAGCTTAGGCGCAAGGTCTTTCATCTTCTGCATAGACATCATACCCTTGTATGTTAAAGGATATAGTACAGCTCTAATAATAAGTGTAAGTGCAATAATAGACCAACCCCAGTTACCAAATATTCCATGTAACCATAATAGGAGTGCAAAAAGTGGTTTTGATGCGAAAGTAAACCAACCATACTCAACTACATTAGTTAAAATCGGATCTATATTTTTAAGTATTGTATAGTTTTTAGAACCGATATAACCACTAAATTTCATAGTAGGAAGTGCATCAAAATATACAACCGGATTATCATCTTTATCACGTTCTATTATAATATTAGTATCTTTAGGCATACCATACATAACAGTTGCCTTATACTGATCAAACGCAGCTATAATCTCAAGGTTAGTGAAAGTTTTTCTTCCCTCAGCATCACCATCTTCTATAATAGTTAAAACTCCATCAGCATTATAGACCATAGCTCCAACAGCTGCCATCATCTGCTCTGTCTCATTAACTTTTGGACGTTGACCTAAATAGATAAAATATCTTTTGTCTTTTGAAACTGATACAACTGCATCATAATGTCCATCAGCATAAAAAGTAAGTTCTTTTGTAACTGTTAAGCTTGATAATTTTTGAGTAAGTACAACTTTTTGTGGCTCATCTCCTAAACTAATTTCACTTTTGTTCGCAACATAAGCTACTGAAGATGCTTCCTTGTTAAGAGCCTCATCTAAAAATCTCACATAAAGAGGTTTCGTTCCAAAAGCTGGAATTAACTGTGCATGATTATCATCATTATCTCTAAACTTATCTTGCAATAACTCTTTTGAAGAGATACGACCAAGAGTATCCATTTTTAAAATAAAATCTTTATTTGTTACTGTAACTATATTGCTTGATGCACTTGCAGCCATCTTATCTTGAGTAGATATAGCATGTCCCGCTACTGCTTCAACATCAACAGACTTCGCATTGCTTTGAGTGTTTACATCGCTTTTTAGCTCTACTTTGTTAATTTTAGCATCTTGTGCTACCTCTGGTTCTACTGGTGGAACAATTGCTGTATAAGCAACGAAAAAAACTACTGATAATGCTACTGCTAACATCAATCTCTGATTTGGTGTCAATTTGTCTAACACGGCTACCCTTTATATGAAAAATTTTTTATTATGTAATAACGGTCTTTTTTATTTGGGACCAACCAATATTTTATAGAATCTATTCCCAACTTTGTGGGCTTACAAGAGAGCTTATCTAGCAGTGGATACTCTATCCCACCCTCGAATAATTGATTACAACGTAGTATTCTAGTTAAAGAGTGGTAAAAAGCACTTGAAAGTGAATTATTTTCGAAGTTTAAACGTGCATATTCGCTACATGTTGGGTAATATCTACATGATCCAAAGCCAATAAGTGTAAAAAACTTCTGATAAAGCCACATTAGCTTAAGTAAAGCAGTTTTAATCATTAGAAATTTCCTGGATTGTTTTTGCACGTTTGAGTACTTTAAGAAAGTCACTGTTAAGTTGTTTATATGAACTATCAAATAGTCCAACTTTTGCAACAAATACATAGGAACCATCTTTGAGGGAATCGGAGTGTTCACAAAAAAGAGCTCTAAGTCTACGTTTAGCTCTATTTCTTTTAACAGCATTACCTAACTTCTTAGTTGCGGTAAAGCCTACTTTGTGTATTCCATTTTGAGGAAGAAAAAAAAGGACAACACCATTTGAGTGCTGATTTTTTCCCTTATTGTAGATATACTGAAACTCTTTGTGTTGTTTCAGCGTGTTGAATCCGCCTAAACTGTCAATCTTTTACGACCTTTAGCACGACGACGATTTAAAATTCTACGACCATTTTTAGTAGCCATACGAGCTCTAAAACCATGAGTTCTTTTTCTAGGTGTATTGTGTGGTTGGTATGTTCTTTTCACGACATATCCTTATTTAAAATTAAGTCCGAAATAATACATAAGATTTACTTAAAAGGATGTTAAGGATACTAGTAGGGAATTTTTTATTTCCTTTGTAACTAAACATTAACACTTCTTTACTACAATCTCAACTGTAAAAAATATTTTAAGAGAGATATATGAATTTTAGAGCAAGAACTTATATAACAGTTGCATTTAGTTTTATACTTATTGCCGCTACTTTAATTCTAAGTCAAAAGAGCATAGAGTCTAATATATCCAAACTAGTTATTATAGCTTTTTTAATACTTTTTACATATTTAGTTTATTATATTTATACACTAAAGAACTCACAAAATATTCTAAAACTACATCTTAAAGAGGCTCAAGCAGGTGAAAAACAACAAGAAAACTTGCAAAAACAACTTCTAAAACACAATACAAATCTAGAAAATGAAATATCAACAAAAACAAAAGAGATACATGAGAAGAGATATACAAGTATACTCACGGGGCTCCCAAATAGAAGTAAACTCTTAGAAGAATCATCGATTTTTAAATTCAATAAAATGGCTCTTTTAAATATAGATAATTTTCAATCTGTGAATGATATTTATGGTGAAGAAATTGGTAATGTTACTCTTAAAATAACAGCTGTATTTTTACAAAAACAGATTGAAGATAAAAATCTGTTTTTGTACCATGTTGGCGGAGATGAGTTTGCCATTGTTGCAAAAGAGAATGATGATTTTTATAAAGAGCTTTTTGTTGAATTTATAGAAGAGGTTCTTCAAAAGTATAAAGATGAAGACTTCGTATATAGAGAAAAAAAGCTTAATCTTATGATTAGTGCTGGTATCTCCTTTAGTGGAAGAAAAAAGATGCTAGCATACGCAGATATGGCACTAAAAGATGCTAAAAAACGCAATGTTCATATATCTGTATTTGACAACCAAGAGCTTGAAAAAATTCATAAAATTGAAATGGAGTCTCATAAAAAACTACTTCATGCACTTGATAATAATGATATTATCTCATTTTTTCAGCCTATTGTTTATCTAAAAGATGATTCAAAACCTACTAAATATGAATCCTTAGTTAGAATAAAAGAGGATAATGGAGATTTTATACAACCATTTAATTTTTTAGATGTAGCTAAAACAAATCGTATCTATAATAAAATCACCCAAGCTGTACTAACTAATACTTTAGCTGCTGCGCAAAAGTATAATATACCTTGTTCACTTAATATTTCTCTTACAGATATTTACGATGAAACTACAATGCAGATGTTTTTTAGCACCTTAGATAAATATGCTCATAATGAACTACTTACAATTGAACTGCTTGAGACAGAAGATTTTGTAAACTATGATGATGTTAATAAGTTTTGTAAAAGAGTACACTCTTATGGAATTAAAATAGCACTTGATGATTTTGGTTCTGGATACTCAAACTTTGCACATATTCTTAATCTTCCAATTGATTATATAAAAATAGATGCCTCATTAATCTCACACATAGGCAAAGATAAAAACTCAAGAATAATGGTTGAAACTATTGTAGAGTTGGCTCATAGATTAGAGATTGAGACAATTGCAGAGTATGTATCATCTAAAGAGATTTTAGACATTATTAAAGAAATTGGAATTGATTACGCTCAAGGTTTCTACATAGGAAAACCTGAGCGTATTGAAGATTTACTAAGTGCTTAGTTTACGAAACTAGCACTTGGATTTCACCATCTTTCATATTAAACTCAACTCTAGAACCCTCAACAACTTTTCCCTCTAAAATCAAATCAGCCAATCTATCCTCAACTATCTCATAAAGGGCACGTTTAAGTGGTCTAGCACCATAAACAGGATCAAATCCAGCCTCTGCTATGTAAGCTTTCGCTTCATCACTTAAAACAAGCTCTATGTCACGTTGCTCAACTTTTTTAGCTATATCTTTAAAGAAAATATCAACAATATCAACAATCTGTTCTTTTCCAAGAGCATTAAATATTACTATATCATCTAAACGGTTTAAAAACTCCGGTTTAAACGCCTGTTTTAATTCACCCATAACCAATTCATCTAATTCATCAGATTGAGGGTTGTTAATAATTTTATCACTTGCAATATTTGAAGTTAAAATAATTATAGTATTACTAAAGTCAACTGTTACCCCTTTGTTGTCTGTCAAGCGACCATCATCTAAAACCTGAAGTAAAATGTTAAAAACATCAGGGTGTGCTTTTTCCACCTCATCAAATAAAATTACAGAGTATGGTTTACGGCGCACAGCCTCAGTTAACTGTCCACCCTCTTCATAGCCTACATATCCAGGAGCAGCACCAACTAAACGTGAAACTGCATGTTTCTCCATATACTCACTCATATCTATTCTAATCATAGCATCTTCACTATCAAACAAAAACTTTGCTAATGTTTTTGCAGTCTGCGTTTTACCTACACCTGTTGGCCCTAAAAATAGAAAGCTACCAATAGGAGAACCTGTATCTGAAAGTCCTGCTTTGTTGCGTTTAATAGCACGTGCTATTGCATGTGTTGCACGTGACTGCCCTATTACATCTCTGTTTAACTCTGCTTCCACATTTAGAACTTTATCTTTTTCGCCCTGAAGCATTTTATTTACAGGTATATTTGTCCATCTTGAGATTATAGAAGCTATAGATTCCTCATCAACGTTATTTTTAAGGAGTGTACCTTCACTTTGAAGTTTATTCCATGTCTCATTGATAGTTTTTTCTTCTTCTATAAGTGCTGGAATTTCACCATACTCTATCTCAGCAGCACGGTTAAAGTCAGATGAACTTTTAGCCATTTCAGCATCTCTGCGTTTAGACTCTATCTCATGTTTAATGCTCGATATTTTCTCAAATACCTCTTTCTCATTTTTAAACTGAGACTCTAAACTTCTTACTTTTTCATCAGTATCTGCTAACTCTTTTTCAATCTCAGCAAGTCGCTTGGTATTTGATGGAGTATCTTCCATTTTAAGGGCCTCGCGCTCAACTTGAAGTTCTGAACTTTGACGTTTAGCCGCACTTAAAACATTTGGTTCAGACTCTATCTGCATTTTAAGTTCAGCAGAAGCTTCATCAATTAAGTCAATAGCTTTATCTGGCAAAAATCTATCTGCAATATATCTATCAGAAAGACGAGCTGCAGCCACCAATGCACTATCAGTAATAGTTACGTTATGGTGAGTTTCTAAACGCTCTTTGATACCACGAAGAATTTGCAGAGTCTGATTTACTGTTGGCTCATCTAAATTGATAGGTAAAAAACGTCTTTGAAGTGCTGCATCTTTTTCAAAATACTTTCTATATTCTTTCAAAGTTGTAGCACCAATTGTGTGAAGTTCTCCACGTGCTAGAGCTGGTTTTAAAATATTTGCTGCGTCCATACTACCTTCACTAGCTCCTGCTCCAACAATAGTATGAATCTCATCAATGAATAAAATTATATTTCCACTCTCTTTTACTTCATCAATTACAGCTTTAAGTCTATCTTCAAACTCACCACGATATTTCGCACCTGCTATCAATGCACTCATATCAAGAGCAATAAGACGTTTGTTTTGTAATGAGGTTGGAACATTTCCACTTTGAATTCTTTGTGCTAAACCTTCAACTAAAGCAGTTTTACCAACTCCTGGTTCACCTAAAAGCATAGGATTATTTTTAGTTTTACGAATTAGTATCTGCATCATTCGTGTAATCTCTTCATCACGACCAATTACAGGAGATAGATTTCCCTCTGCCGCCTCTTTTGTCAGGTCAATTCCATACTTATCTAAACTCTCTAATGTCTCATCTGAACTTTGAGAATCAATCTTAGCTCCACCACGTGCAGCTTCTAAATTTTTAGATAACTCCATTACATCAATATATTTTGATAATATTGTAGAGAATGGTTCAGTTTTTAAATTTGCTAATATATATGTATCCACCGCTAAATATGTATCACCATTTTTAGTCATAAGGCCAGCACCATTTTCTAGAGTCTGTACAAAGTTTTTTGATAGTCTAATATTCTCTTTTGATACCTGAGATGATTTTGGTAGCTTTTCACTTAAACTTTTAACATCTAACTCCATTGCGACCTTATCTATATTCATCTTATTAAACATCTGATTAAGTACTGAGTTCGAGTTTGTCAGCAGCGCCCAGAAGAAATGTTCTACTTGAACCTCTTGATTTTTATTGTGCAGAGCTAAAGATATTGCACTCTCTATAGCTTCATTCATATTGTGTGTTAATTTTTCAAAAATATTACTCATAATTCTAATCCTTTTAATTTATATGTAGTTATTATATCTAATTGAGTCTATTAATGTCAAGTTACCTTAGCAGTATTAGTCAACTATAGAACAATAATGGTTTAATCAATAATATAATATAATTACAAAAATATTTTTAGGACCTGTATATGCCATCAATTTTAGAAGCAATAAATAATCGTTCATCCAAAAGAGCGTACCTACCAAAGCCTGTACCAAAAGAGACTATTGAAGCAATTCTAAAAGCTGCTGCTCAAACTCCAAGTGGTGCTAATATGCAACCATGGAGTGTTTATGCTATAAGCAATCAAGAGGTTCTCAAAAACATTGGTGATGCAATTATCCAGAAGATGAATGAAGGTGTAGTACATGATCAGTTTATCCAATACTATCCTGTTAAATGGGTAAATCCATATAAAAAACGCCGTATTGTAACTGGTGCTGGTCTCTATAAACTAATGGAAGTTGATAGAAAAGACAATGATACTAGAATTAAAATGTGGCATGATAATTTCAGATGGTTTGGTGCTCAAAATGTTATATTTGTATGTACAGACAAGGCAAATATTGATGGTGCTTCTGGTGCATTGATTGATTGTGGTGCTTACATGCAGAGTATTATGCTTGCTGCTCAAGAGTTTGGAGTAGATAGCTGTCCTCAAGGTTCAACTACTGAATTTGGCCAAGTAATTGCTCGTACTTTGGATTTACCAGACAACTTAGCACTACTTTATAGTGTAGTTTTAGGTTATGAAGATAAAGATGAGAAAATCAATTCTTATCAACCTGCAAGAGTTTCATTAGAAGACTCAGTAACTTTTATAGACTAATCATCCCTTTCTTTTCATAGCGTTTGAGCATACTCTCATTTCCAGTAACTCCACCGCTATGAATATATAAAATTTCTTCTTGCGTTTGTTCGAGCAGAACTTTCCACATTCCAGGTGCATATAACAGATCAAACTCAATACCACTCTCCAAAAGATTCTTATAAATATTTAAAAACTCTGGATATGGTTTAGCAAAATGATATTTTCTCTCAGGAGTAAGAATTACTAAATTATCTGGAATCTCATGCAAGGCTTGCATCTGCTCTTTTAAATACTTCACATCACCAACACAAGGCGTTGTATAAACTTTATACTCTGGTAAGGCTAATGCTAGAAAAAGTGCTGTTGTACCTGTTCCTGATGGTGTAGCTAAGCTTTGTACATCTAATTTAGCTTCCCTAATCTCTTGCGCCAAAACTTCTAAACCAATTCTTGCTTCTTCTACTGCACCACCCTGATCTATTATAAATGTCTTCTCCTCTAAATTTAGTCTGAGTAAAGCTATAAACTCTTTATAAAACTCTTCTTCAATCTCAATATGCTTCATTCCAAGTTCTATTGAATGAAAAAAGTTACCCTCGTTTTGTTTTATCTGTTGAGAGCTTAGAGTTTTTGTATAGTAGATGAACTCCCAATCTTTCTTTTTACACATTGCAGCTATTGCAAGCATTGCGTTTGATTGAGTTCCACCGTAGGATATGATTTTACTGAGTCCCTCTTTTTGGGTATTTAAAAGTGTGTAGAGTTTTCTATATTTATTGCCCGCTAAGTGAGGGTCTATGAGGTCATCGCGCTTAACTAAAAACTCTCTCCCCTCTAATATAATCTTAGAGATTGGAGAGTTTATCATGAAAGGTTTACTACTTAATTGTAGCTTGCTTTTGTAATTTGTCCATTTTAACTTTCATAACAGACTTAAATTTTTCCATTTTAAGACGTTGTTCGATTACAGATTTAACTTCATCAAACTTTCTAACAGTTGACTCTTTTTTATCTTCTAAATAAATAATATGAAAACCAAACTGCGTTTTTACAGGAGTTTTTGTAATAGTTCCAACTTTCATTTTAAAGACTGTATCATTAAAAGCAGGAACCATTTGACCCTGTGCAAAATAACCTAAATCTCCACCTTTTGGTCCGCTAGGTCCTGTTGACTTTGATTTTGCAAGAGCAATGAATCTATCTTTTAAAGCATTTCCACTAAGAGATTTAAGCTCTAAAGTAATCTTCTTTGCTTCATCTTCAGTTTTAACTAAAATATGACGAGCGTGAACACTCTCTTTTTCGTTAAACTCTTCTTTATTTTTACTATAATAATTTTTTAGTTCTTTGTTTGAAACTTTTACGTTATCAAGTTGCTGTTTTTGCCATACTTGAATTGCTAACTGTTTTTTAACTCTCTCTTGAACTTTTGCATACTCATCTTTAAACTCTTTAGAGTTAAGAACACCTGTTTTTTTAGCGTCCCCATATACTAACTCTGTACCTATTAACTGTTTAAGAACCTGCTGTCTAAATTCTGCTTGCTTCTCTGGAGGAACTTGGTTAAATCTACCTTGAGTTGCATTCATCAATGCACTGTCTACATCTTCTTGCGTAATAGCTGAGCCATTAACAGTTACTAAAGTTTGCGCACTTGAGAGTGTAGCTGCAAATAGAAATGCATATAGAAATTTCGTCGTCTTAGTCATTATTGTTCCTTAAATTACTTATTTATAATGCACATTCTAATAGGGATAAATTAACGATTAATAAACAACAATATTGTCTCTAAATTATGCAACTACTTTTAGATACTCATTTAGGATTTTTTCTAATTTCTCCCGTGTTAAAGGCTTTGAAATATAATCATCTAATCCAGCCTGAAGCAACATCTCTCTATCCCCCTCCATCGCCATTGCGGTAAGGGCTACAATAGGAGTTTTACCATTAGGATTTAGTACCTCTTTAATCTCTTTTGTAGCTACAATACCATTTTTTTCTGGCATATCAATATCCATAAAAACAATATCATATTTATTACGTTCACACATTCTTACTGCTTCAACACCATTTGATGCAGTTGATACAGATATATTATACTCTTGAAGAAGTATCTGAATTAGTCTCTGGTTAATTAAATTGTCTTCTACAACTAAAGCAGTTGTTTTATCTTGTACTTTTAACTTAGATTCTAAGTTTTCTTCCATTTGAAAACTATGCATAGAGTAGAGATGCTTGGCCATTATACTTGGATGAAGTGGTTTATGAACAATTTCATCCACTAAATATGTAAGTTTTGTTTGAAGTTTCTGTCCCTCATCAAGTAAAATGACAATAGGAACAGTTTTATTATATGAACCAAGTTCAAACATCCATGAAGAGTCACTCTGATCAGCTACGATGTAAAGAGCATCTATACCGTTAAATACAGTCTCATCTAAAACATTTGACTTTATTACATCAATGGCAAATGAGCGTAAATATATTGTTAAAAAGTTAGCCTCATCAACTTTAGATTGATCAAGCAGTAAAACTTTAACTTTTTTCTTCGGCATCATTCTGTAACTCTGCCCCTTAGACTCTCTAAAGTTAAGTACAAAGTTAAAGTAACTTCCCTGCCCCTCTTCACTCTGAATTCTAAGTTCAGAATCAAGAAGTTTTACTAAACCATGAGATAGGCTTAGTCCAACTCCTAATCTCTCATCAGCTTGATTACCTGCATTAAATGGCTCAATAATTAGCGCTAATTGGTCTTCAGCTATTCCTTTACCATTATCTTTTATACTAAAACTAATACTACAGTCACCATTTAGCTGTCTTTTTAGAAGTTTTACTTCTATAATTACTTTACCCCCACGAGGAGTAAACTTAATAGCATTTTGAGCTAAAGAGTTCATAATTTGTTTGATTTTTCTTATATCACCCTTTAGTTCTCGTGGCAATTTTGGATCTATAAAAGAGAGTACTTTAATTCCCTTATCACGACCAAGCATAGATAAGTTATAAGAAATTTTTTCCATCTCTTCTAAGATACTAAAAGGTGACTCTTCAACAGTTAGTCTTCCACCTTGCATCTGAGCTAAATCAAGAAGAGTTTCTATATTTGCCATCAAGTTTTTTGATGAACGATTAATCATGTTGAGATATTCTCTCTGTTTTTTATCTAATTCTGTTTTATTTAAAAGGTCAACAAAACCTAAAATACCATTCATCGGTGTTCTAAACTCATGCCCAATATTGGATAAGAATTTAGTCTTTAACTTCTCTACTTCTTTTGTTTTGAGTTCTGATTGGTGAAGTTTACTAATATCTTGAAGTTCTAAAATATATATATCACTACTATCAGTAAAGGTATGACACTTTGCACTTATAGAGAGTATCGTCCCGCTATTTATAGCTATTGTTAGATCATACCCTTCATGTTTATACTTTCTTATATAATCAAGCCAGCTTTTATCATCTTCTGTAAATATCTCTTCACTTTCATTTAAAAAGATATCTCTCACACTGTCATTATCGCGACGGAATTCTCTTATATCACTATATTTTAGAGTTTGGAAAAACTGTTTATTTGCTCCGACCCAACCATCTTTTTTTGTGAAATAAAGCATCATTGAGCTGTTATTATTAACTAGTTCTGAGAAAAAATCTTTTGTTAAGTAGTTACTAAACTCAACTCTATCTTCAGAATCATCTTTTCTTACAACAATTTCTTTTTTCTTT
Source organism: Sulfurimonas sp. (assembly GCA_021157485.1). Classification (GTDB taxonomy): domain Bacteria; phylum Campylobacterota; class Campylobacteria; order Campylobacterales; family Sulfurimonadaceae; genus Sulfurimonas. The sequence continues at coordinate 11,964 of JAGGWO010000242.1, forward strand.
AAAAACGAAAACATACCCATAGCAATCACCTTTTCTCAACAACTTCTAACGTTTATTTTGATTATAGCATAGAAAAAGATAAAATTCTATTATGAAAAAAGCAACAAAAAAAGAGATTCTAGAGATACATAAGCGATTTGTAGAGAGATATAGTGATGCAGTAACCGAGTTAGAGTATAAGAATGCTTATGAGTTAGTTGTAGCGGTTGCACTCTCAGCACAGTGTACAGATAAACGTGTAAATATTTTAACGCCACCACTATTTGAGAAATACCCTGGTACTAAAGAGCTTGCAGAGGCAGATCTAGATGATGTTAAGAGC
>JAGGWO010000086.1 GCA_021157485.1 Sulfurimonas sp.
AAAGCACCTGCATCTATTGGCAAGCCTTTGTTAAATGTCTGCTCAACCGCACGAATAGTCAAGTTATCTAAAAACTCCATTGCAACTGGTGTAATTCCACTTGCCATTGTTTTATATACTGCTTCCATAGCGTCATTTACTGTTGGGAAAATTCCCATCGCTGTTTTAGTAAGTTTTGGTTTTGGAATCAAACGCAGTGTTATCTCAGTTAAAACCGCAAGTGTTCCCTCAGAGGCAATCAAAATACCACTAATATTATAACCAGCAACATCCTTAATAGTACGTTTACCTGCTTTGATAACGTCACCATTTGGTAAAACTGCACGAGTAGCCATCACATAATCTTTAGTAATTCCATACTTTGCAGCACGCATACCACCTGCGTTTTCACTAACATTTCCACCCAAAGTTGAGTACTCTTGTGAAGCTGGATCTGGCGGATAAAAAAGACCTACTTCCTCTACTGCACGTTGTAAATCCATGTTAATAACACCCGGTTGAACAATTGCAACCATATTTTTCATATCTATCTCTAAGATTTTGTTCATATGTTTCTCAAAACCAAGAATAATTCCACCAGAACTAGGAAGTGCCCCACCTGTAAAACCTGAACCAGCACCACGAGGGACAATAACAATTTTATGTTCGTTACAGTACTTCAAAATTTTACTAACATCTTCTTCATTTCTTGGAAAAACAACAGCATCCGGTTCAAAATGCTCACGTGTAGCATCATAAGAGTAAGCAATCAGATGTGCTTTATCACTATAAATATTATCATCACCAACTATTGATGTAAAGTGTTGTAAATGTTTAGCTTCAACCATCTTAATTTCCTATCTCAAAATCATCTAAAAGATAATGAAGTTTTTCATCACCATTTTTGATAATCTCATATAAATTTTTATCTTTTTTATTAAACGCTACTAGAAGTTCATAATAGTGTGGCTCATAACTTTCAAGCTCATTACTACCCTCTCCCCACCAATTAGCATCAATCTCTTCAATTCTTGTATAAAAAGGGAGTTTAACACTATCTTGAACTAATGGAGCATCATTAATAGTTAAAATTTTAAAGCTTTTAATATCAAGCATAAATAGTTTTTTGTTCAGATATATAAAAACTAAACCAACACTACTCGCATCACTCATGGCTTCAAAATCCTCTTTGAGTGGTGTAGGATGTCCTTTAAATGAAAGAATAGTAGCGAAGATGTCTGGATGAATCCACTGTATCTTTATACTTTTACTCACTTGATGATATATCTCTTCACTAGGAGCGATTAACAAAGCACGAGAGTAACCAAATGCAAACACAGCGGTGTCTCCAACAACAACACTCCAGTTACCGGTAGGCAGAGCATTGTTTCTAAGCCCTGTATAATCACTCATCTTTAATATAGCAATCTGAGTAGTTTTATCATAACTTTTTACAACTACATTTTTTAATATACTCGTATGATCAGGTGCAATTTCATGAACTATAAAACCACTCATCCCGACATCTATTTTATTTATTTTAATCGTTGCTATGTTCTCATCACTATCCAGAGTCACTATAGGAGACTTTACAACTCCTGCGTTTAACTCAAACAGAGCTAGTAAAAGTAAAAATATATATTTCATCTGACTTCTTTTTTATTTTAATTATATGCGATTATATCAAACAAACCTCAGACTAAGCCAAATTTTGATAAAGTTCACAAATATTTTATTATAGGCTTAGAATTTGATACGATTTTTCATACTTTTTTTACTCCCAATAGTTATTTTTGCAAGTGAAGTTGATCGTTTTCGTTGGATAAATGGCGAAACATATTTAGTATTTTTAGAGAACAACAATCTTCCTGTTAAAAAACTCTACTACAATCTCGATACGTACGACCAAAGACTAACTGAAGAGATGAGAGCTGGTGCACATTGTCAAGTTTTAAAAGATTCAGATGGCGAGATAGAACAAGTTTTACTGCCACTAAATGATGAGCTTCAAGTTCATATATACAAAAAAAACGACTCTTACACCTTTGAAGCGATTCCTATCATCAGCACTACAAAAACAGAAGCATTTACACTTAAAATCACACACTCACCTCACTATGATATTTTAAAAGAGACTCTCTCAAATAAACTTGCACAAATATTTGTTGCCAACTATAGAAACTCTCTTAACTTTAAAAGAGATATTCGTAAGGGTGATAAATTAGTTATGATTTATGACCAAAAATACCGTCTTGGAGAACCTTTTTCTATGCCAATTCTCAAGGTTGCCATGATTGAGATGAGACATAAACGCCACTATATTTATCTTAACGATGATGAGAGGTATTATGATGAAAAAGGTCATGAAGTAGAAGGTTTTTTGCTTGCTCGTCCTGTTCGTGGAGCAAGGATTTCATCATACTTTACTAAACGCAGATACCATCCAATACTCAAAAAATGGAAAGCTCACTTAGGTATAGATTATGCAGCAAGACGTGGAACACCAGTTGTTGCAGCGGGTAGTGGTAGAATTAGCTATGCTGCAAGACTTGGAAGCTACGGAAATCTTATAAAAATTCGCCATGATGATGGATATGAAACAAGATACGCACACCTGAAATCTTTTCGAAGAGGAATACGTAGAGGAAAGTATGTAAAAAAAGGACAGACTATCGGTTATGTAGGTTCAACTGGGCGTTCAACAGGTCCCCACTTACACTTTGAACTGCGTAAACGCGGTCGTGCTATAAATCCGCTAAGAGTTGTTCAAGTAACAACTAAAAAACTCAAAGGCAAAGAGAAAAAAGCCTTTTTAAAGCTTAAAGACAATTATGATAAAAGCGTTGAACTGCACCTAAATAACCAAACAGCTTTTAAAAAACGCCCTCCTTTTCAAAATGAATCTTATTTTTATAATGAAAGAAAAAAAGAAAAAGTTGAACTTAATGGATAAAATAGACTCAATTACTGAGCTTAAAAATCCTTCCGTTGTTAAACCAATACTAATTAACTATACTCAAAAAAATATACAAAAAAAATGGGAAGCAGTTATATCTCACAATAGTGTTTCAATCCTTCTTTGGCATAGACAAAAGGATGCCTTTGTTATAGTAAAACAACTTCGTCCTGCAGTGCTTAATATGACTAAAACTGATGGTATGATGCATGAACTTTGCGCTGGAATCATAGACAAAAATGCAAGTGATATACAAATTGCAAAAGAGGAAATCGCAGAAGAGTGCGGATTTGATGTCCCTGTTGAGAATTTAAAATATATAACAACCTTTTACACAAGTGTAGGTATCTCAGGAGCCTCACAAATACTTTACTATGCAGAATTAGATGAAAGTATGAAAATCGATGAAGGTGGCGGCCTGCAAGAAGAAGAGATAGAAGTTGTCTATGTTCCAACTAAAGATGCTAAAAAATTTATGTTTGATGAAAGCTATAAAAAAACACCAGGAATGAT
>JAGGWO010000232.1 GCA_021157485.1 Sulfurimonas sp.
AGCTCTTCAATCTCTTTTATATCTACTTGAACTGCTTTAAAATCTCTCTGATATTTTTCTCCAAGTCTGCTTAAAAGAGTATCTAATCCCTCTGAGTAAGACTCTCTTTGTGGTGGTATATATGTTGTAATATAAAATGGTTTTTTATCCCAACTCATAAAGATACTTAGCGGCCATCCACCTGTTCTATTTTTAACTTTTTGGTGTAGCTCTTGGTAGTGAGAATCTAAGTGAGGCATCTCCTCTTTATCTACTTTAATAGATACAAAATAGTTGTTGAACTCTTGTGCAATTTTTTCATTTTCAAACGACTCTCTAGCCATCACGTGACACCAGTGACAAGTTGAATAACCTATGGAGAGAAAAATAGCCTTATTTTCTCTTTTAGCTTTACTAAACGCAGCCTCTCCCCAAGGCATCCAATCAATAGGATTTGACTCATGCTGCTTCAGGTAAGGAGAGCTCTCAAACTGAAGTAAATTTTTAAACTCTTTTGCATATGCAAGGGTAGTTAAAATGTACAAACATAATAATATTTTCTTCATCTAAAACACCTTTAAATCATTATACATAAAGTAGATAAATTAGAAAATTTGACTTTATTGTGATATAGGAAAATAGAATATATGTTATAATATATACTTAAAATTAGATGAGGATTATTAAATGAAAAAAATAGTAACTTTGCTCTCTTTTGCACTATTACTTAATGCTTCTACACTTAGTGCTGATTCAATAACACTTAATGAAGCAATTGATATTTTAAAAACACAAAACCTAGAAATAAAAGCTGCGACATTAGAAGTCAGCTCTGCAAGAGCAGAAGCTGACACAGTTTCTGGAATGAATTGGGGTAAGTTAGATTTTGAACAGAATGTAGCACGCTCTAATGATGCAGGAAATGTATTTGGATTTAAACTTACTTCACGTGAGGCTAGTTTCAATGATTTCGGTTTTGATGAGTTTTTAGGACAGATGGGAGGGTTACCTAGTAACTCTGCAGAACTTTTAGCAACTCAACCAGATAATTTAAACTACCCAGACGACAGAAACTTCTTTCAAAGTAAGCTAAAATACGAGATTCCACTCTTTACAGGTTTTGCTATTTCTAGCTACTCTGAAATCATGGACTCTATGACGAAGATGAAAACTCTTGATAAAGAGCAAATCATAAACGAAAAAGTTTACCAACTTAGAAAAAGTTTCTATGACATGGCTCTACTAAAAGCATCAATAAAGAACCTTAATACTATTTTGAAAAATATAAATGTTCTTCAAGATATGACACAAAGTATGATTGATGTTGGGTACGCTAAAAAAGTTGACCTTTTAGAAGTTAAGGCTAAAAAAGGAAATGTAAAAAGACTTTTAGTGCAAATGAACTCAAACAAAAAGCTTCTCTATCATTACTTAAGCTTTTTACTAAATCAAAAAGTAAATAAAATCACAACTACCTCTTCAGATGTGCCTATGCCTAACTACAGTGATGAGTTTATCTTAAAGAACAATTTAGATATACAAAAAGCAACGACAGGTCTTGAGATAAGAGAGAGCATGCTAAATGTTTCAGAAGCTTCTTACTATCCTACTGTAGGTGCATTTGGTGAAATTGCAACTGCTGATGATACTTTTTTAAGTGATGCGGCAGATCATAAGTCATATACGGTTGGTGCAAGACTTACTTGGAATATCTTTAATGGTGGGATTGACAGTTCAAAAATTGAAAAGTCAAAACTGGACCGTCTTAAAACAGAGTCTCAAGTTCAACTAGCAAAAAAGGGAATCGCTCTTAAAGTTGCAAAAATCAGAACTGAAATATCAAGTGCAGATGAAGAGATTGAATCTTTAGAAAATGAATTGGCTTTAGCAGATGAAATTTATGATAACTATGAAGGTAGATATAGAGAAAAACTATCTTCAATGAGTGATGTAATCATAAAACAGTCTGAGCAGATTGAAAAAATCTTAGCACTACAAGTAGCAAAAAACAAACGCAATCAAAAAATATTTGCACTTGAAAAATTAGCAAATGGGGAATATAAATAATGATAATAAAAAAACTTTTAATAATAGCAGCACTAGGAGCTACACTTGTAGCAGAAACATTAACACTCTCAGGAAGTGTAATTTCAGACAATCAAAAGATGATTACTAGCCGCTTTATGGGCTTTGTAACAAGTGTAAATGTATCAGAAGGTGAAAAGGTAAAGAGAAATCAAACTCTATATACTATTGACTCACGTGAGATTGATTCTGCAAAAAGACAGTCCGAGCTTAGCCTTCAGATGTATCAAAATCAATATACAAACGTAAAACTTAACCTTGAAAGATACAAAAGGCTTCTTGAAAAAGATATGGTTTCTAAGTATGAAGTGGAAAACTTAGAGCTTGCGGCTTTGAATCTTCAAGATATGATTTCAATTGCCAAAGCTAGACTTCAAGAAGTTGAAAACCAATATAAGTACTTAAATATCAAAGCACCAAACAGTGGTGTAGTTGTTGCCAAAAACATTAAAGTTGGTGAGATGGCAATGCCAGGTATGCCCGCAATTATACTTTCTGATTTAAGTAACCTTAAAATTTCTGCTGAGATTGCAGAGAGTAATCTCTCACAGATTAAACATGGAAAAAAAGTTACTGTAAAAATACCTTCATTAGGAATTAAAACTATTGGTAAAATATCAGCGATTATTCCAAACTCAAACCCAATGACACATACATTTAAAATTAAAATATCATTCAAAACAATGAATAAGTCAGTTTATCCTGGTATGTATGCAACAATAGATATCAACTAAGGTTTAACAGATGAATAAAAACAAACCTTATGAACCAACAGACATAGCAGGAAAACTTGCACGTGCATTTATAAGAAGTCCTCTTACAGTAGTTTTAGGTATCTTTCTTTTAGCTATCGGATACTTGGCACTTCTTATAATGCCACGTGAAGAAAATCCTCAGATGGTTGTCTCTGGTTCTACAGTTATCGTTGCTCTCCCTGGTGCAAGTGCTACTGAAATTCAAAAAGTAATAGTTGAACCCCTAGAGCGTAAAATGAAAGAAGTGAAAGGAGTTGAACATATCTTTGGTCGTGCAATGGATAATGTCGGAATTGTAAACGCAGCATTCTATATAGGTGAAGAGAAAGAAGATTCAAACCTTAAAGTATATGATAAAATCATGCAAAATTCAGATATGTTCCCAATAGGAGCGATGGCCCCTGTAATCAAACCTCTTGATATAGATATTGATATTCCTGTTGTTTCTATCGCATTTTTTGCGAATGAAGATATAGGTAATGTTGAACTTCATGACAAGGTTAAAAAAATTCAACAGCATCTCAATGGACTTCCAAATGTCGCTGTTACCGCCATCAAAGGTCAACATAAGCACCAGTTTAACATAGAAGTAGACTTAAATAAACTCTCAGGCTATAATATCTCCATGGGACAGATTGTACAAGCTGTTCAATCTCTCTCCTATAGTGTACCAGCAGTAAAAAATAGAACTAAAAACAACCAGATAGTTATGGTCGGAGTTAAAAATGCAATAGAGAGTTCAAAAGATGTTGGTAGTATTTTAGTCGCTCAATATATGGGTTCTCCAATCTATCTTAAAAATATCGCTACGATTACTGACTCTTACGATATTCAGAACTTTAAATCTGCTTCAATCAGTACTCAAGGCAAAGATGGAAAATTTTCACCCCTTGTTGAACAAGTTACTCTAACAGTATCTAAACTTCAAGGTACAAATGCAGTTGTAATTGCAGATGCAGTTAAAAAAGAGTTAGAGTCTTACAAAGAGTTTTTACAAAAAAATGGTATCAACTACGTTATCACGAGAAACGATGGAGAGAGAGCAAACGAAGCTGTAAATGAGCTTGTTTATCACCTAGTTCTATCAATCGTTATTATCGCTATCTTACTTGTTATAGTACTTGGATGGAGAGAATCTCTGATCGTTACATTTACTGTTCCTGCAATTTTAGCAATCACTCTATTTATCGCATATTTAACTGGACAGACTATTAACCGTATTACACTTTTCGCATTCTTACTTTCACTTGGTCTTCTTGTTGATGCTGCCATTATTGTTATTGAAAATATTCATAGGCACTATCACTCTATAGAAGCACAACATGAGAGTCCAGATGATTTAATGGTACGTGCAACAGATGAGATTGGTCCACCAACAAATATTGCAACCCTTGCTATCATTATGACTATGGTACCAATGGCATTTGTTGGTCAGATGATGGGTCAGTTTATGAAACCTATTCCTGCAAATGTTCCTGTAGCACTTGTAGCTTCACTATTTGTTGCATATATATTCACGCCTTATTTAGCAGTAAGAATGTTAAAAAGACCAGACCATTCCAAGCATAAAAACAGTGATAAGGGAGAGCATTAATGTTTAATAAATTTGAAAACGCTGTTTTAAACGGCATACAAAGCTCTACTCAGAGAAGATTTATACTAATAGGTACATTGATAGGTTTCATTCTATCTATAATGATGATAGCACCTACCAAAATGGTTTTAGCAAAAATGTTACCGGGTAAGAACAATGATACCTTTACAGTATATATAGACCTGCCAAATGGTAGCTCAATTCAGCAGACTAAACAGGTAAGTGACTGTGTGGTTGGTTTTGTTCAAAAAGAGAAAGAAGTACTAGATACTGAAGTCTTCCTAGGTATGGGTTCACCTCTTGATTTTGCTGGACTTATCAAAGGCTCTCACTTTAAAAACTCTGAAAATGTAGCTGAAGTTGTTTTAAATCTTACAAAAAAACATCACCGTGAAGAGCCATCATATATGATGGTTCAGCGTATGAGACCAGTAATTAATCAGACTTGTTCTAAGATATTTCCAAATACTAAGATCTCTTTTGTAGAGCCACCTGCAGGACCTCCTGTTTTAGCTGCAGTTGTTGCTGAAATATATGGTTACGATAGTGATGGTATTAGAAAATTAGCAAATAGAGTATCTGGTGTATTAGAGAGTACTAAAGGGTTAGTTGACGTTGATATTATGCAAGATGACATCTATGACACTTATGAGATTATAGTAAATACTGAAAAGACTTCACGTTCAGGCGTATCTGTAAAACAGTTAAATGATATTCTTTATTTAGCATTTGAAGGAATGAATATATCTGTTAAAAACTCTGATGTATATAGTGATCAAATTCCAATTTACCTCTCATTGAGCCAAGATTCAAAAAAATTCTCTAGCAAAGATATAAACGCAGTAAAAGCAAAACTAGCAGCACTAAAACTAATGAATAAAATGGGAATGATGACTCCACTTACAGAATTGGTCAGAGTTGTTCCTAAAAAATCGAACCCAATGATTCTAAGTAAAAATCTTTATCAAATGACAAATGTAATGGCTGAGACAGATATGGTCTCTCAAGTTTATCCTCTGATGGAAGCTAGAAACGTTATACTCGATACATTCTCTGATGATTATGAGATTACTAAAACTGGACTCTTTAATCTTGAACTAAAAGATAAGCTCAGCGGCTCTATGTATAAACTTACATGGGATGGAGAGATGGAAGTCACTCTTGATACCTTTGTAGAGCTTGGTGCTGCGTTTATAGCCGCTCTTGTACTTATATTTTTACTCATGGTTATCTATTATAAAAGCTATACCCTAAGTGGTATAATTTTACTCGGTTCTTTTCTCTCCATTATAGGAGTAATCGTTGGTCACTGGATTATGGATATATTTACTGCAGATACATTCTTTTTAACTGCGACGTCACTTATCGGATTTATTGCTCTTATAGGAATTAGCTCACGTAACTCTCTACTTCTCATAGACTTTACAAAATCACTAATGGATGAAAAAGGAATGTATAAAGCAGAAGCAATTGCATACGCTACAGCAACACGTGCTAAACCTATTTTCTTGACTGCAGCAGCCATTATCCTTGCTTCAACACTTCTTGCTGGTGATGCAGTATTTGGTGGTCTTGGAGTTGCTCTTATATTTGGAACGGTTGCAGCAGTTATATCTTCACTTATCATCGTTCCAGTACTTCTTTATATGTCAGACCTAGAAGCACACTTTCATTTCCATGAAAAAAGATCAGTACCAATTAGCGACCCTCTTTAACCTACACTAATACAATGCACTTTTTTAGTGTGTTGTAATTCTAAATCATCTTATTAAAATTTTGTTATTTAGGAGTTAAAAGAGTTTTCTTCTCCTACTTTGAGAAGAAGAAAGAAGAGTTTTGTATTATATACGAGCGTAATTAACGCTGATACAAGCATCTAAGCTTGCAAGTTCTTTTAAAGTACTCTCATCAACTGCATTATCAACTAAGATTACAGCTAGGGCTTGAGACTCATTATTTCTTGAGAGTGAGAAGTCAGCGATATTTACATTATGGTTTGCTAAAGTTGAACCGATACTACCAATAACACCTCGAACATCCTTATTCTTAAATAGAATCATATCACCTTTAAGAGCAACCTCAATATCAAAACCATCAATTGCAACGATACGTTTAACACCATCATCAAAGATTGTAGCACTGATAGTTGTTGTACCTTCTGAAGTAGTAAGTTTTATAGTAATTAGGTTTTTAAATACAACAGAATCAGCAAGTGCTTCAGACTCAATTTTAATACCTTTCTCTTTTGCTACAAAGTCTGCATTTACATAGTTGATAGTTTCACCACTACTTTGACTCATTGCACCAACTGCAACAAAAGTTGCTAAAGATTCAACATATTCTGAAATCTCTCCGTGACCACTTACTTTAATAGCAATAATTTGAGACTTATTCATCTGTGACTCTAAGAAACCAATCTTTTGTCCCATCTCTAAAAATGGCTTAACAAATGATGGTATTTTAGACTCATCTATAGGCAAGTTCATCGCATGAGCAAAAGAGATACCTTTAGCCGCTTCTATCGCGTTTGTAGCAGCTTGAGTCCCTATGTTATACTGAGATTCGTATGTATTCGCACCTAAGTGTGGAGATACTACGATGTTATCTAAATCAAGAAGTTTATTATCGATTGCTGGTTCTTTTCCAAATACATCTATACCTGCAAAACGAATCTTTCCAGATTTTAGACCATTATAAAGTGCATCCTCATTGTAAAGATCACCTCTAGCACAGTTTACTAGTACAACTCCATCTTTCATCTTAGCTATCTCATCTTCACCAATAATACCAATAGTCTCTTGATTCTTAGGAGTATGAATCGTGATGATATCACACGCTAAAATATCTTCGAAGTTTTTAGTATAAGTCATATCACAATCAGTAACTTTTGATGGGTGGATGTAAGGGTCATATGCAACAATATCCATCTCAAAAGATTGAGCACGCGCAGCTACACGACTCCCGATATTACCAAACCCAATAACACCAAGTTTTTTACCCTTCATCTCATATCCGTACCATTTTTCACGCTTCCAGATTCTCTGGTTTTTAAGGTGATCATGTGAATATGGGAACATTCTCATACATGAAAGCATATGAGTCATTGTAAGCTCAACCGCAGCAATTGTGTTAGCAGTCGGTACATTCATAACAATGATACCCTCTTTAGAACACCCTGGAATATCTACATTATCAACACCAACACCAGCACGAACAATTGCTTTCATATTTGTCGCATGTTTAATAAAGTTAGCATCAACATCAGTTGAACTTCTAGTAATTGCTACATCAGCTTTAGGTATTATCTCACTTACAAGTTTATCTTTTGGCTCATCTGCTGCCATTATAAAGTTTATATTTTCATCATTTTCAAGCATATCAAGACCAGCTTGATGAATATGGTCACAAACTACTACTGTATATTTTTGCATTTAATTTTCCTCTTTGTACGGCTTTACACTTGCCGAAATTTGATAGTTTTTTAGTACTTTTACTAAAGAATTTAATCTATTTACATCTTTTGAATAAATAAGTAACTCTACACCTTCTCTATCTTTTTTAAGGTAGTATCTCAGTTTATGCTGTTTTAGTTCCTCTTTTAAACAAAAGAGTTGATAAGGATCTAAAAGTGAAGCAGATAACTTATAAGTAATAGGTTTAGTTATTTTTTCATTTAAGTCGACTTGTACATAAACTTCATTAACTGGATATGAATACCCTAATCTTTGAGTTTTTGAAAAATGATTCAGCCAAACTTTTTCTGGTTTTTTTTGAACTACTTTGCTCTTTAAAGCAAGTGGTTCACTATCTCCAAACTCAACAGATGAGTTAATAGAGATAAGAAAGAAGATTATAAAAACAGCTACTCCAAGTGCTAAAAGAGGAGCGAACCACTTTAAAAGCTTTTGCATCTGTTTATAATCTTTGCATTAATAAATGCTATTTAAATTTATCTTTGATTAAATCACCTAAAGAGTGTGATTCATTATCATTAATCTCTTCAAGCATTGCTTGATTTTTAAGGTAATCTAATTTTTTAACAGATAAACGGATACGGTCACGTTTAGTATCAATAACAGCTACAGCCGCTTCAATCTCTTGACCAGCTTCTAACTCTTCTTTTACAAGTGGAGTTAAATCTTCATCACGAATAAGTGCGTCAACACCATCTTCTAAAGAAACGAAAACACCAAAGTCTTTGATATCACGGATAGTACCGCTTACAATAGAGCTTGTGTTGTGAGTTGTAGCAAATTTATCAATAGGAGACTCTAAAAGAGTTTTTCTATTTAAAGATATTTTTTGATCTTCAGAGTTAATTTTAGCAATCTTAACTTCAACTTCTTCACCAGATTTTAAAACATCTTTACATTTTGTATTTTTATCCCAAGAGATATCTTGGTTATGTAAAAGACCTTCAACACCAGCGATACGAACAAACGCACCAAAGTCAGTAAGTGAAGTAATAGTACCAGTTACAACGTCACCTTCATTATAGTTCTTTAAGAACTCATCAAATGGTTTTGGTAAAAGTCTCTTAAGTGAAACACGTAATTTGTGAGTTTTAGAGTTAATTTCGATAACTTCAACATCAATCTCTTCACCAACAGTTAAGTAATCATTAGGATTTTTAACATTTTTGTTCCAAGTGATTTCTGAAATATGTAAGAAACCTTCAATATCGTTACCAAGATCAACAAATACGCCATAAGCTTCAATATTTGAAACAGTTACGGTAATTGTATCGCCTTCATCTAATTCAGTCTCAACTTCTGCCCATGGATCAGGAAGAACAGCTTTGATTGAAAGTGAAAGATGACGCTTGTCTTTATCGTAAGATATAGCTTTAACAGTTACAATATCACCCTCTTTATAAAGTTTTGATGGGTTAACTGGACCTTTGTAGCTAATTTCATTGTAGTGTACTAGACCATCAACACCACCAACATCTACGAACATACCGTAGCTAGTAATCTTTTTGATTGTACCTTCAACAACAACATCTTCTGCCATAAGTTGATCAATAATCTCTTTCTTTTTCTTACGCTCTTCGTTAAATAGTTTACGACGAGAAACAATAATTGAGTTCTCTGTCGGATCTATTTTAATAACCTGAGCTTTAATCTTACGACCAACAACTTCGTCTGTGTCTTTAAACGCAGCTAATGAACGAGGCATAAAGAACGCAACTGTATCCATTTCTACTACATAACCACCACGGTTTTTCTTAGTAATAATACCTTCGATAATTAACTCTTCAAAGTCATCTTTATTTGCATCAATAAATGCCATAGTCTTCTCTTGCTCTAAAACTTTTTTGTAAGATATCTTAGGACGCTCATTGTAGTATCCAGTTACCATTACTTTTATCTTATCGCCAGTATTAAACTTTAGTTCACCATCTTCTGTGATCTCATCTAAACTTAAAATACCCTCTAGCTTATCGCCAACTCCAACTAATGCTCTATTCTCGTCTGCTTGAATCTCAACAATCTCACCCTCTACGATGCGACTTGACTCTTGCTGCTTCTCTGTTGCAGCAAACATCTCTGCAAAATTTTCTTCTTCTTCAAATGATTCGTTATCGAACGCCATTACCTATCCTCTGTTACATAAAAATTGTCGTGATTGTATCTAATAAATGATAATAGGGATATTAAATGTATGAAAAATTGTAAAAGGATGGAAAAAGTGTTAACGAAAACTAGCTTAGTTAACACTCTTTTGGATTGAATCTATAACATTTTGTATAATCCAGTCAGGAGTAGAGGCACCGGCACTAATACCGCAGAATTCTTTATCTTTAAACCATGAGTAGTCTAAATCATTTTCATCTTCTATGTGGTGGCTATTTGTACAAAAATCATGTGAAATACTCGATAACTGTTTAGTATTAGATGAGTTTTTACCACCGATAATAATCATAACATCTGCTTTTTTAGAAATTTTTCTAACAGCTTCTTGATTTTCAAAAGTTGCATTACATATAGTATTAAAGACTCTTACCTCTTTATGGCGCGGTATAAGATAATTTGCAATCTCCAGATAATCTTCTACTTTTCTAGTCGTTTGAGCAATCAGAGCTATTTTTTCACGTAATTTTAATTTTTGGACATCAGATACATCTGTTACAACAGTTGCACCATGTGTAGCGTAAGATTTCACCCCTTTAATCTCAGGATGAGCCTCATCTCCAAAAATAACAACATCATAACCAGATTCACTCATCTCTTGAGCTATCTCTTGAGGTTTTGTCACAAAAGGACAGGTAGCATCTACAACATCAACACCAGTAGCTTTTAACTCTTTTAGTTCATCTTTTACAATACCATGAGTTCTAACAATAGCCTTTTCACCAGCATTAAAAGTTTTATGGTCTTCAGTCAAACCAACTTTAAAATCTTCATCAAGTCTGGCAATCTCTTTAGAGTTGTGAATCAAAGGGCCATAAGTAGAAGAGTTTTTATTCTCTTCAGCTATTTTTATAGCGCGTTTAACACCAAAACAAAAACCATAACTCTCAGCTAACTCAATTTTCACAATTACCTCAATTCTAGTTTTGTAATTTTTTGTAAAAGTTCAAAAAAGTTCGGAAATGAAGTATTTATACAATCTAAATCAGTTACTTCCATTCCACATCTAAGACCTGCAATAATAAAACTCATAGCTATTCTATGATCTCCATCACTATCAACAGTTGCATTTTTTAACTCTCCACCAATAACTCTGTAACCATCTTTATACTCATGAACTTCTATATTAGTAGCTCGAAGACCCTCTACAACGGTAGAGATTCTATCAGACTCTTTAACACGAAGTTCCTCTGCATTTTTAACAAGAGACTCACCCTCTGCGCAGGCCATTGCTATTGAGAGAACAGGAAGCTCATCTATAAGCCAAGAGATATGATCTTCTATGACTATGCCCTTAAGTGGAGCATATTTCACGCTAATATCACCTATCGGTTCGTACTTATTATCAGTTATACTGTAAGTAATATCTGCGCCCATTCGCTCTAAAGCTTTAAAGGCTTCTATACGAGTAGGATTAAGAGTAACACCCTCTAATACAATGTTAGAATCAGGTGTAATAGCAGCAGCAACTGCAAAGAAAAATGCACTTGAAGGATCTGCTGGAACTCTGATAGTCAAAGGAGAAAGAAGTTCTTTCATCGGTGAGATAGTAGTTTTTAGTCCATCAACTTGAATATCTGCGCCCATTCCCTTCAACATTCTCTCGGTATGGTCACGTGAGAGTTCAGGTTCCGTATATGTACAAACTCCATCGGCTCGTAAAGCGGCAAGAATCATACAAGATTTAACTTGTGCTGATGCAATTTTACTATCATATTCAAAAGCTTTCAGTGATGCTCCACGAATGGATAGAGGGGCTAAGTCACCATCATCTCTGCCATCAAGTTTTGCACCGATATTTATAAGTGGAGTTGTAACTCTTTTCATTGGACGTGAACGAAGGTATCTGTCTCCAGTAAGTACAAAGTGACCATTTG
>JAGGWO010000240.1 GCA_021157485.1 Sulfurimonas sp.
ATCATGCACAACATGACCATAACGCTCATGGACACTCTCATGATAGTCATCAAATAGGGATTAGTAACACGGTTGTAAAACAAATAGCGATAAAAGAAGTTAAGAGATTAGCTTTAGCAAAAAAAATCCCTAAGAGTTGGAAATCTATGCCAGTTTCAAAGATAGGAAAAACTCATTATGGGGATACAAATGACTGGATGGTAGGCTTTGACAATCCAAAGATTAAAGACAAGACAAAACAGACTCTTTACATATTTATCAGTATTAGCGGCAAGATTACTGGTGCAAACTATACAGGTAATTAAGAGTACTGTTTTTTAAGAAAATCTATTAACTCATCTTTGACTTTAGGTTTAGAGAAATAGTACCCCTGCCCTAGTAAACAGCCACTATCTCTCATAAACAGTTCCTGTTCTCTATTTTCTATACCCTCTGCAACATTTACATAACCCATACTTTGTGAGAGTGTAATAATTGCCTTTGAAATTGCTACATCATTTTTATCATGAGGCAAGTCATCGACAAATGATTTATCAATTTTAAGCTCATCAATCGGAAAAAGTTTTAGATAGCTTAGAGATGAGTGACCTGTTCCAAAGTCATCAATAGAGATGATAAAACCTAACTCTTTTAAACTTTTAAGTATACTCTGACTTTGGTTGATATTTTTCATGATATGCGTTTCAGTAATTTCTAATACTATCTCACTTGGAGAAACTCCAACTCTATCAGTTATCGCTGTAATATTTTTAATAAATGAATCCTGATACAACTGTACTGCTGAAATATTAATAGATATACTTTTTAAAGTCTTGGATGATTTTTTGAATATCAAATAATCTTTACATGATTGCTCAAAAACAAAAAGCCCTATCTCTATGATAAATCCTGTATCTTCTGCTATTGGTATAAACATATCAGGTCCTACAAAACCTAACTTATCACTCTCCCATCTCACTAATGCTTCAAGACCTACAACATTATGGTTCATGATATTGTATTTTGGTTGATACATCATATAGAGTTCTGAGTTATCAAGAGCAATCTTTAGAGCTTGCTCCATATCCAAGCGCTTATGAGCTTCAACTGAGAGTGCTTTTTGATAGTATCTATATGTATTTTTTCCTGCATCTTTTGCCTCATACATAGCAATATCTGCATATTTAAATAGTTGAATATAGTCCATATCATCATCTGGAAAGATTGACACACCTATGCTGAGTGTAATGTTGAGTAAATGAGATTTAGTCTGGATAGGTTCACTAAAGAGTTGTATGATTTTCTCACAAACATGAGCTGCCGAGTAAGAGTCATTTGGTGATTCTATTACTATAACAAACTCATCACCACCAACACGAGCTAACATGTCAGAGTCTCTAAGTCCACTTCTCATACGTTTTGAAGCCTCAATAAGTAGCTCATCTCCAACATCATGACCTAAAGTATCATTAATAGTTTTAAACCTATCAAGGTCTATGAAAAGAATAGCTATTTTTGAATCACTGCGAGTTGCAACTGGAAGACGATTTTTGAGATATTCCTCTATGCTTAAACGATTTGGCAAAGAGGTAAGAGCATCATGATATGCCATATATTTAACTTTATCTTTCTCTACGATATAGTCTGTAATATTTAACTTAATAGCTATATAATTAACAAGTTCTCCATGTTTAAAAATTGGCATAATTGATGATTTTTCATAAAGCAATGAGCCATCTTTTTTCTTGTTAATAAACTCTCCTTCCCACTTCTTTCCTGCTGCTAAAGCATCATGAAGCTCTTGGTAAAAACTTTCATCATTAAGACCGGATTTTAAAACACGAGGATTTTGTCCAATCAACTCCTCTCTGCTGTAACCTGTTTCTCTCTGGGCTATTTCATTAACATAGATAATATTACTATCAACATCTGTTATAACTATAGAGTTATAACTATTTTCAATCGCTGTTTTAAATCCTAAGAGCTCATCTCTCATAGAGATTGATCGTCTATTCATTAGTATTAATATAAATAAAATAATAAATGCCACAACAAACAAAACGGCAACTATTGTCTTTTCTATAAAAATATTTTTCTGGTAATCTTTGTCAATAAATATATGTAATCTATCTAATGCAATTAAAGTTTTATCTTCAACTTGAGAGGTTCTAATTTCATTAAATTTTTTAATACGCTTGAGATCTATCTTTATATGTCCAACAAACATCTTTGTGTAATCATTATCTAAAGAATTCAGGGTATTTAAATTGTTTACTATATCTGTAGTTTCTATACTAGCATTTACACAGTACTTCATTAAACCCAAAAGTGAACTATTTGCTGCGTTTATACTCTTTTTATCTAACTCTTCTGACTTTGATATGACATCATTTAAGTCATAAAGATAATGCATAGAGTATAAAAACTGTGAACTTTCAGATTTAAAGTACTCTATTGAAGCAACTTTTTCTCTATTTGCTTCATCCACATTTTTCACTAACTCATGGTACTTAACTGAAAAGACATAAGGTGAATTTTCTAGATTTAAAAACTCTATACCTGCATAAAATTCAGTCACTTTTTTATTGATTTTGTCATAATCAACGAAGGAAGCTTGTTGGAGTAAAAAGTTATTCATATCTTTGTTTATAGATTCAAGTTGATACACTTTATTGTTATACATAGCATAATTCTCAATATAGCTATTTATTTTACTAAGATATACAAAAAGAACAACAGTAAAAAGTATAAATATCCATAATAGAGCAGATACTCCATCAATCTTTGTTATATATTTTTTTACTCTTTTCATCTATGTGCACTCGATGGAATCTCACCAGTTAAAGAGTGTAAAAAGCTTACCATTTTATCTACTTCATCTTGTGAAACTGTACGTCCTAACTGATAACGTGCCATAAACTTAACTACATCTTCAAGTTTATCATATCTGCCATCATGTAGATATGGGGCTGTTAGCGCAATATTTCTTAATGAGGGCACCTTGAAGTAATATTTGTCAGCTTCTTTTTTAGTAACTTCATATCTTCCAAGTCTTTTACTCTTTACCTCTTGCATTACACCAAACTTATTATAAAGGTTACCGCCTACGTTAACACCATGATGACAAGCAATACACCCTTTTGTTTTAAAAAGCTCATATCCATCTTTCTGTTTTTGTGAAATAGCTGATTTATCTCCTCTGAGATAGTTATCAAAAGGAGCATTTGGCGTTATTAAAGTTTTTTCATACTCTGCTATTACATCCCCAATATTATTTTTCGTAACTCCATCACTATAAATATTTAAAAATTCTTTCTTATAAGAAGTTTGATTAAGAGTAGTTATAAGCTCTCTAAATGTATTTCCCATTTCTACTGGATTTTCTATAGGGCCCCAAGTTTGATGAGAAAGGTTCTCTACTCTACCATTCCAAAACTGTCTAAAATTATAAACTGCATTATAAACTGTCGGGGAATTTATATCACCCTCTTGACCTCGTATACCAAAAGAGAACTTCAGTCCATCATCTCCACCGCTTAGAAGGTCATGACAAGTTGCACACGAGATAGTATTGTCTGCTGATAAAATAGTATCAAAAAAGAGCTTTTTACCAAGCTTAACTTTTTGTTCATCTACTTCAATAGTTTGTGGAATAGGAGTTATCGGTTCACCATTCAAGCCAACAAACAATAACAATAAAAATGCAAAAAATCTCATCAACGCCCTTAGATTATATATTTAAAATTATACAACTAAATTCTTAAAGTTTTTACTAAAAGTATCCCCTAAATAGCATGCTAAAACATATGATATTAAGTTAAAAACAGATAGAATTCTCATATGAATATAACTGGCAAAATTTTTCTTTTTAATACCAATGATGGCTTAGGCACTATCATCTCAAATGAAAAAGAAAAAATCAACTTCACTGCTGATAATTGGAATGATTTTGATGTTATGCCATCAGTAGGCTTAGAAGTTAGTTTTGATTATGAAAATTTTAAAGCCTCTTCTATCATGTCTATTATTACAAATAATAGAGAAAAAAATATAACTTCCCTAGAGGATATTCAAAATAATTTTCCAGAGAAGAAAAAAGCTGTAAAAGCCACACTAAATATTCCAAAATCTATCTCAAACTATTTCGATATCATCAACGATAACATAAAGCAAAGAACTTCATATAAAAAAGTTCCGGGAAGACTCGACTATTTAGTAGTAAGACGATTTTTATGGACAACCTTTAATAACTTAAGTGAAATAGATTTAAAGATACTTACTCCTGACATAAAAGCACTCAATAAAGATTTAAAAAGTATGACACGTATCTATGATGACTTTATAAATAAAACTAAGTTCCCGGTACTTGCTTATGAGGAAGTCTTTCTTGCCTGCCAAATTGAGTATTTAGATATTAAAGACGATACGCAAAAGATGATTGATAGATTAAATCAATTAAGAGTAAGTGAAGAACAACTTGGAAAAGTTTTAGCCCAAAAGAAAAAAGAGCTCAAGAAAAAGGTGAAAAGTCCAGAATTTGAAGAACTAAAAAGAGAGTACAAAGTATTAAATGGGACCTATGTTGATATGATTCACATGATGGGTGAACTTAGTGAGAGATACAAGCATGATATTGAACTAGTAAATAGCTTTGAGAAAAAATTTAAACATGACTTCTATAAACTTTTTAGGGATGAAGCTAAAAAATATAAGAGCAATATTGTAGAGATATTAAGTGCCCAAGCTTTTTTACTTGATAGCAAACTTTGGAAACAAGCAAAAAGCTCAAAAGTGCTTAAAGAACATTTTTATAAAGCTGGTGTTAGAGACGACTTAAATACAAAAACTTATCTGAAATACTATCTTGATACACTTGACAGTAGCAAAACAGGAGATGAAACGCAAAAGCTCTTTGAACTCTTTGATTACCTTACAGAGATTCATAAAGAGTTTGTTATGGTTCTTGTAAATTCAGCTCAAGATGCGATGGAGTATGAGGCTGATATAAAAAAGATTGACAAAACATATAATGTAAAAGCATTTATAGATGAAAAACTGGCTCTTCAATGGGCTGTAAAAAACAGTATTAAAGTTCTAGTAATTGAAGATAAATTAGCAAAACTGCAACTTATAACTTTTTTTAAACGCTACAAAAAACTAGTTTGTACTTCTCCTAAAATCATACTTTTAGGGCGAGACTCAAAATCAAATATTTACACAATCAATAAAGCCCTATCAAAAGGTGTATCTCCAAGGGTAATCTCTACAAACGTACAAAAATTACTTTCTCAAACTACACCATAAATATTAGAACACAATATAATCTCTTGTGCTTGGGGGTTTCATAGCTGAAAGTATAGTCTATTTATTTTTATGTTACAATGAGTCAAAATATATTATGGTGGTGATTATAGATGGCTGAAATTCCTGGACTTCAATATTATCTGTTTGTTATAGTAGCTCTATTACTAGGAAGTATTATCTATAATCTCAAACAGAGATTTGCAATGAAAAAACGTGAGGCGACTGAAACAGCACTTGTAAAAAAGGCCTATTTCCACCCTATCTCTGAGTTACCAAATAGAAAAAATATTGATATTATGATTACTGAGCAGATTCATAGAGTTCATAGACGTGCTCAATCTTTTTTAATAGTGGTGATTAGAATTAAAAACTACAATGATATTAACATGCGCTCTAAAAGTGAAGGCGATGAGTTTATCTCTGAAGCTGCTTCAAGGGTTGTTGACTCAGTACGTGATGAAGATATGGCAGCACATATCTCAGACAATACATTTGCCATACTTTTTAACGAATACCTTGAAGAAGACAACTATGAGATACTTTTTAAAAGATTAAAAAATGTATTTAAAGATGAATTCCAGATTGCACAAAACAAAAGCCTAATGTATGATATCAGCTTTGGATATAGTCAATACCCAGACAACGGAACAGATGGTGACACTTTAATAAATGAAGCTATACGCGAAGCTTTAAGATAAATCAAAATAAACAATTTAAAAGGTAATAATCATTGAGTATATATAGAGAATATGACATACGTGGAATATATGAAAAAGAGTTAAATGAGCAGAGTGTTGTTCGTATCGGTTATGCATTAGCATCTAAAATAGATGGTGAATATGTAGCAGTTGGTTATGATGCAAGAAGTCACTCACCTATACTTTTTGAGTATCTTGTTCGCGGACTAAACGCAGGTGGGAAAAAAGTTCTAGATATGGGGATGGTTCCTACTCCAGTAAACTACTTTGCAAACTATCAAGATTGGGATGGTATCAGAACTTCAGCATCTGTAATGATTACAGGCTCACACAACCCAAGTGAATATAACGGTTTTAAAATTACAGTAGACCAAGCTCCATTTTTTAGTGAAGATATCTACGCACTTGGACGTGAGTGTGAAGCGATGGAGTTTCCACCAACTGTACCAAGAGATGTAACTAAGATAGATGCAGTAAATAGATATATAGACTTTATAGTTGCAGTTTTTGATCATCTTAAAGGTATGGACACTCGTATAGTTTACGATTGTGGAAATGGTGTTGCTGGCGTTGTAACTGAAAAGATTTTCTCTCGTCTTAATCTTAAAACAAAAGGCTTGTATGTTGAACCAGATGGAACTTTTCCAAATCACCATCCAGATCCTTCTGAAGAGCATAATTTAGAAGATATTAAAAAACTTTTAGCAACTGATGGTGACATTGCGTTTGCCTATGATGGAGATGCTGACAGAATTGCAGTTCTTACTCATAAAAATAATATAAAGGGCGATATGATGGCTCTTTTATATGCAATGAAGATGGATAAGCCTACAGTTATTGGTGAAGTGAAATGTTCTCAGGTTATGTATGATGAGTTAGAACGTCGTGGATGTACGGCTATCATGTACAAAACGGGTCACTCAAACCTCAAAGTAAAGATGAAAGAGACAGAGGCTGACCTTGCTTGTGAAGTAAGTGGACATATCTTTTTCAAAAACCGTTACTTTGGTTATGATGATGCAATCTACGCAACTCTAAGAATGCTAGAACTCATCAAAGATGGAATAGATTTAGATGCTGAGTTAGCAAAACTTCCAAAAGTTTTCTCAACTGAAGAGATTAAAGTAAAAACAACTGAAGCTGAGAAGTTTAAAATCATAGACAGAGTGAAAGAGTTACTAAAAAATCCTCCAGCTGCGTTTCCTACTATTAAAAATATTATAGATGTAGATGGTGTACGTATCAACTTTGAAAATGGCTGGGGACTTGTTCGTGCAAGTAACACAACTCCAGTTCTTGTTACTCGTTTTGAATCAACTTCAGAAGATGAAGCTTCACGCTATGAAAAAGCGATAAATGATTTAATACTTACAGCACAAGAGAGTTTATAACTCTCTTAGTGTTTATTAAAAACTAACTCTATTTCGACCACTCTCTTTTGATTTATAGAGTAACCTATCTGCTCTTGTAAAAAGCGTATCCATAGTCTCATCTTTACCTAATTCAACTAAACCTATACTAATTGTTAATTGCTTAATTTGACTAAATTTATGATTGCTGACAGTCTCACAAACTCTTTGCGCAACATCTATAGCATCCGAGAGTATAGTCGAAGGCATTATTACTAAAAATTCCTCTCCACCATATCTACCTACAATATCTATGTCTCGTAAACTATCTTTTACTACTTTTGTTAAATTATATAAAATATCATCCCCTGCTCTATAACCATGAGTATCATTTAGTCGTTTAAAGTGGTCTATATCATACATAAAAACACTCAAGGGATTCCCATAGCGTTTTGCACGGTCCACTTCCGTATCTAAGATTTTCATAATTGAATAACGATTGTGTATATCCGTAAGAGCATCCGTTCTTTCTAACTCTTCTAGCTGGTCTGTTGCCTCTTTTAACTCTTCTGTCCTCTGCACTACCCTATCTTCTAAACTCTTATTTGTACTAAGCAACTCTGAGTTTTTAGAATCTATATAAGCCTTATAATCAATAGTCTTTTGCTTAATATATTTGAAAACTAAAAGCCATATCAATAATAAGATAATAATTAAACTCACAATAATCAAATCATTCAACTTAAACTCCAGATAATATTAATTAACTTTTTTCTTCTATTATGTTCATTATAATATTATAGCTATATAATCAAACTTAATAAGAAAGATTTTAAACCATATTTTGCTATAATTGTACTAAATTAATTATCCTATATTTTAAGGAAAAGAATGAAAACTCATGCACTTTTAATGCCACTTGACATGCACCTCCATCTTCGTGATGCAGTGATGCTTGAAAACGTTGCTCCACTTACAGCATACTCATACAGCGGTGCTATCGTAATGCCAAACCTTGTTCCTCCTGTTGCATCTTTAGCGGATGTGAAAGCTTATAAAGAGAGAATCATGGCGGCAGTTCCAAATGACTACTTCGAGCCATATATGACTCTTTTTTACAAGAACTATGACAAAGCTTTTTTAGAGAGCGTAGCAGATGAGATTACGGCTATAAAACTTTACCCTGCTGGTATCACTACAAACTCCGAGGGTGGCGTTTCATCTTTTGATATAGAAGAGATGAGAACAACACTTCAAGCAATGAGTGATATGAACATTCCTCTTTGCGTTCATGGTGAAACAGATGGTTTTGTTATGGATAGAGAAGCTGAATTTATGAGTATATATGAACTTTTAGCAAAGAACTTTCCTCAGCTTAAAATAATCATGGAACACATTACAACTAAAGCTGCAGTTGATATGCTAGATAAGTATGAAAATCTTTATGCAACTATCACTGTGCATCACCTACTTTTAACTCTGGATGATGTTGTTGGTGGAATGATGATGCCTCACCATTTTTGTAAGCCAATTGCTAAACGTCCTGAAGATTTAGATGCACTTCTAACTGTTGCACTAGCAGCTCACCCAAAAGTTATGTTTGGTTCAGACTCAGCTCCACACCCTCAACATGCAAAAGAGTCATGTGGTTGTGCAGCAGGTGTATTTACAGCACCTATCTCACTTCAACTTTTGTGTGAGATATTTGAACAGTACGATAAACTTGATAATCTCCAAGCCTTCGTAAGTGATAATGCTCAAAGAATTTATGGAATCTGTCCAGAATTTAAAGAAGTAACACTAGAAAAAAGACCTTTTGTGGTACCTGAGCATTATGGTAGTGTTGTTCCAATGTATGCTGGTGAGACAA
>JAGGWO010000176.1 GCA_021157485.1 Sulfurimonas sp.
ATACAGAGATTTTATAGGTGATGCTTCTATTATTTCAGATTATTTAGACTCACGTTTTGAAGCCAACTACCTATTTTGAGAGTATAGTATGAATAAAATAATATTACTTTTATCTATTTGTTTTCTTCTTACACTAAACGCAGCGACTATAAACATAGCTGTTGCAGCAAACGTAAGTTACGCAATAGAAGATTTAAAAAAAGAGTTTAAAAAATCTCATCCAAATACAAAGATAAATGTTATATTAGGAAGTAGTGGAAAGCTGACTGCACAGATAAAAAATGGTGCTCCTTATGTGCTTTTCATGTCGGCAAATATGAAATATCCCCAAGCTTTATATAAAGATAAAATAGCGATTACTAAACCAATCGTTTACGCTGAAGGCTCACTTGTTATGTTAAGTGTTAAAAAGCAAGATTTCTCTCAAGGGATAAAGCTATTACTTGATAAAAATATAAAAACCATTGCTGTCGCAAATCCCAAAACAGCACCTTATGGTATAGTCTCACGAGAGGCTCTAAAAAGTGCTAAGATTTATGACATAATAAAGAGTAAGTTTGTTTATGGAGAGTCTATTTCACAAACAGTTGCATATACAAATACAGCGGCCGATATCGGACTTATCGCAAAATCTGCACTTTACAGTTCTAAAATGGCAAGATATAAAAAAGGTGTTAATTGGATGGAAGTTAATTCTAAATATTACACACCGATAGAGCAGGGGCTTATTTTGTTAAAAGATGCAAAAGATAGTAGTGAGGCAAAGGCTTTTTATGATTTCTTACAGAGTGATAGTGCAAAAAAAATATTTAAAGATTTTGGATACATAGTAAAATGAGTATGATAAACGCCAACATAACTGAAATACAAAGTGTAGATAGTCTGAACATAGTAAGTTTTGATTTTTTAGGTACTACTTTAAAGATGATGAGTCTTGATTTGAACGCTGAGATGCAAGTAGGGCGTAAAGTTGTGTTGAATGTTAAGCCATTTCATATAACAATCGTTAAAGAGTTTTATGGAGACATCAGTTACTCTAACAAACTAAACGCAGTTGTAAAGTCATGTGAAAATGGGGAACTTCTGAGTAGTGTAAAACTACTTGTAAATGGTGTGGTTTTTGAATCAATCATAACTAAAGAGTTAGCTTTAAAGATGGAGTTGAAAATAGGGGATAATGTTATAGTTATGATCAAAGCAAATGATCTCTCGATACAAGAGGTTTTAAATGATTGAGATACTTCAAACATTGGATTTAACTCCTTTTATCCTCTCATTTAAACTAGCAGGACTCACAACTATAATACTTTTTATATTAGGGATGCCACTCGCTTGGTATCTTTCACAAACTAAATCGAAATCCAAACCAGTTCTTGAAGCTATTACTGCGCTTCCAATAGTTCTTCCTCCATCTGTTTTAGGTTTTTATATACTCTGGGCGCTCTCTATAAACTCGCCAATTGGTGCGTTTTTTGAAGAAACTTTTGGAGTTAAACTTGTGTTTAATTTTACAGGTCTTGTAATCGCAAGCTGTTTTTACTCACTTCCATTTATGGTACAACCACTTCAAAGTGGCTTTGAGAGTATTAACAAAAATATGCTTGAAGCAAGTTATATAAGTGGAAAGAGTAAATTTAAAACTATCATAAAAGTGGCTCTTCCAAATATAAAACCAGCTGTCATTACAGCAGTTATTGTGACTTTTGCACATACAGTTGGAGAGTTTGGAGTTGTTTTAATGGTTGGTGGAAGTATTCCTGGTGAGACGAAAGTAGCTTCAGTTGCCATCTATGAGTTTGTTGAGATTATGGATTATGAATCTGCTCACGTTTATAGTGGGATTATGGTGTCTATTAGCTTTGTAGTTCTTCTAAGTGTTTATATTTTCAATGCAAAACATAACAAAAAAATTGGAAGTTTTTCATGATAAAGATAGATATAAATAAAAAACTCCATGGTGCTAGTGGAGATATGAACTTGAGTGTTAGTTTGAGTGTGAAAGATAATGAGTTTGTCGCACTAAGTGGGAAAAGTGGTAGTGGTAAAACAACTTTATTGCGAATCTTAGCTGGACTTGAAGAGTCAGATGGAGTTATTGAAGTTGATGGTGAAGTTTGGCAAAACTCTAAACGCTCACTCTCTCCTCAAAAACGTCGTATCGGATTTGTTTTTCAAGATTATGCACTATTTCCAAATATGAGTGTGTTAGAAAATTTACTTTACGTTGTAAAAGATAGAAACCTTGCAGAGCGTTTACTTGAGATAACAGAACTGCGAGAGTTGCGAAATAGACTCCCAAACACTCTTAGTGGCGGACAAAAACAGAGAGTAAGCCTCTGTCGTGCAATGATGAACCGACCAAAATTACTTCTAATGGATGAGCCACTCTCGGCGCTTGACTCAGAGATGCGCATGAAACTTCAGCGTGAGATAAAAGTTCTGCATGAAGAGTTTGGAACAACGACTATTATGGTTAGTCATGATGCAAGTGAGATATATAGACTCGCGTCAAGAGTAGTTGTTCTGGATGTAGGAAAAGTTATAAATGATGGAACTCCTAAAGATGTATTACTCAAGACAAGTGGTTCTCAAAAGTTCTCATTTGAGGGTGAACTTCTTGATATTGTAAAGGTTGATGTAATATATATTGCAATTATTTCTATAGCCCAACAGCTTGTAGAAGTAGTAGTAAGCAGTGAAGAGTCAAAGCAGTTAATAATAGGTCAAAAGGTTAGTGTTAGCACAAAAGCTTTTACACCAATAATTAATCAATAATAACAATCTCTTTATGCTATAATCTTTCCATAATTATTATAGGATTATTAAATGGTCGGTTTAGATGATATTATTAAGTATACGTTTCCGTTAAGACTTCTCTATGTAGAAGACAATGAACATGCAAGAGAATCAATGATGAATGTTCTCGAAGAATTTTTTGGAGATGTTGTCATCGCTAGCGATGGACAAGAGGGATTAGAATTTTTTTCTAATAATAAAATCGACCTAATAATTACAGATATAAATATGCCTCGTCTTAATGGTCTAGAGATGATTAAAGAGATTAGAAAGATAGATACAGAGGTATCTATCCTTATCCTCTCAGCATATAATGAATCGAGCTTTTTTCTCGATAGTATTAAATTAGGTGTTGATGGTTATCTGTTAAAACCAATAGTTATCAGCCAGTTTATGGAGATACTCAAAAAAGTAACACAGAGAATAAAGTTTAAACAAGAAGCTGAAAAAAATTTACATCTACTCCATCAATATCAAGAAGCTACAGATTTAAGTGCAATTGTCTCAAAAGCTAATCTCGCAGGTGATATAACTTATGTAAATGATGAGTTTTGTGAAATCTCAGAGTATACAGAAGAGGAATTATTAGGTAAACCTCACAGCATAGTTAGACATCCAGATAATTCAGGCTCGATATTTGAAGATATGTGGGAGACCATAAAGACTAAAAAAGAGACCTGGAAAGGAATCGTAAGAAATAAAAAGAAGAATGGCGATAGCTATTATGTTGATACTATGGTTAAACCTATTCTAAACGCAGATAATGAGATTGTAGAATATATCTCACTAAGAACTGATATTACAAATATTATGAGTCCAAAGAAACAGCTTGAGGATATGATTGATTCTAATGATGAATCTTTGCTTGTTCTTATGAAAATAGATAGATTTGATGATATTGAAAAGTTTTATGGCTCTAGGTTGGCACAAGAGATTGAAGATGAATTTTCTAAATATATCTTAAAAGAGATGCCTATAAAATGTGAGTTTGACAGAGTTTTTATTTTAGGTGATGGTGAATATGCATTTGTAAAAGACATGCAGACCTGTAAGATGGAGATGACAGGTGTTGCAAAAAATCTTAAAGAGCTTCAAAAAATTATAAATGATGAGCATATCAACATAGGTGATATTGATTATGACATCTCTGTACTCATAAGTTTTGCATACGGTAAAAATGTTTTTCAAAATGCAAGATATGGATTAAAGCAGATTTTGGAGAATAATCAAGATTTTATTTTGGCAAATAATCTAGTACAAAAAGAGCATGTAGAAGCTCAAAAGAATTTAGAAACTTTACAAATGGTACAAAGAGCACTCAAAGACTCTAGAATTATTTCATATTTTCAGCCTATTATTAATAACAAAACTAAAGAGATAGAGAAGTATGAATCATTAGTCCGTTTAGTAGATGAAAATGGTAAGGTACACTCTCCTTACTTTTTCTTAGATACTGCAAAAAAAGCCAAGTACTACTATCAGATTACAAATATGGTTCTAGAAAACTCTTTTAGAGCACTACAGAGTACTGATAAAGATATTAGTATGAATATCTCAATTCTTGATATCGAAAGACGTCTAACAAGAGAGAAAATATTTGAACTCTTAGGTGCTAACTCTAAAGATCTTCATAGAATTGTTTTTGAACTTTTAGAAGATGAAGATGTAAAAGATTTTAATCTTATAAAGTCTTTTGTTGCAGAGGTTAAAAGTATGGGAGTAAAGATAGCTATAGATGACTTTGGTTCAGGATACTCTAACTTTGAGAGACTACTTGATTATCAACCAGATTTATTAAAAATTGACGGTACTTTGGTGAAAAATATTGAGAATGATGAGCTCTCTTTAAATCTAGTAGAATCTATGATTAGTTTTGCAAAAAAACAAAATATCGCGTTAATAGCAGAGTACGTAGAGAATGAAAACATCTTCAATATTTTAAAAGATATGGGTGTTGAGTATTCACAAGGATACTATTTTGGTAAACCTGGAGTTTTAGAGTAATTTATGAAAACAATTAATTATACCTATAGTGATGATGAAATACTCAATGTTTAAAGATATTTTTACCTTTAATTATCATCATAGGTTAGTTGTAAGTTATTCAAAATCATCATCTGATGGAGCTTTGGCATCAAATATTATTGGTTCTATATTTGTATTTGTTGTTTTATTTAATAGTGTACCTCTTGCTTATTTAATTACTTTTGTAGTAATCAATATCTGTATATATATTGTTAGAAAAATCACTGCTATAAAACTTTTAAAGTTAGATACTAAGGTGTATGACTTAAAATACTTGAAAATGAATTTTTTCTTGGTGCTACTAACTGCGATATCATACCCATCTGTAATATTAATAGCTACTCTATATGGTGTAGATGAGGCAAAGTTACTGCTGTTATACATGGGAGTGACAGCAGTGGTTGCTGGCTCAATTGGAACTCAGGGGATAATATTTACAGCCTTTGTTCTTTATTCTAGTTTTAGTCTCATTCCTTTAGTGGTAATATCAATTTTTTATGGTAGTGAGACTTTATATATGTTTAGCTTTATTATATTTGTATATTTTCCTATTCATATTGTTTCTGGTTATAGATATTTTATAAGTTTAAGAGATAGTATATCTTTAAAAGACACATTTCAAACTATATATGATAAATCTTCTGATGGCATAGTTATAATCCAGAACAGTAGATTTAAGGATTGTAATGAGAGTATTTTAAAAATGTTTGATTATGAAAATAAAAGTATATTTTTAAATACTAAGTTGACTCAATTGTCTCCAAAACTTCAGCCTGATGGAATTTCGTCTACAAGAAAACTACTTATAATGTTAAATAAAGCATATAGGGATGGTAGTAACAGTTTTGAATGGATACATAAAACTACAGCTGATAAAGAGTTCTGGGTTGAGATTGTTTTGACAAGAATTAACTTAGATGGAGAAGAGCTTATCCATGGTGTTTGGAGAGATATTTCAGATAGAAAAAATCTTGAGATAAAACAGGTTCGAGCACAAGAAGAGATAGAAGCCTTAAATCATTCCCTTGCCGACAGAGTAGAAGAAGAGGTAGGTAAAAATAGAAAGAAAGACCAGCAACTACTAGAACAGTCGCGTTTAGCACAGATGGGTGAGATGCTAAGTATGATAGCTCATCAGTGGAGACAGCCATTAGCAGCGATAAGTTCATCGAGTTCAGCTTTAGAACTAAAAGCTAATCTAGGTAAAATCGACAAGGAAACAGTACTTAGAAATTCACAAAATATATCTAAATATACGCAACATTTAAGTACTACTATAGATGACTTTAGAGACTTTTTTAAGCCAAATAAAGAGTTGAGTTCTGTAACTTACTATGAGTTAATTGACTCTGCTTTATCAATTTTAGAGATTTCTTTGAAGACTAAAAATATCTCGCTAATCAGAAATTGTGACTGTGGCGAAAGATTTAATACTTATGCAAATGAGATGAAACAGGTGATCTTAAATTTAATTAAAAATGCAGAAGATATTTTAGTTGAAAAAGGTACTCAAAATCCTTATGTGAAACTTGCTACATATACTTTAGATGATAAATATATACTAGAGGTTAGTGATAATGGTGGTGGAATACCAGAGGAAATAATAGACAAAATCTTCGACCCTTACTTCTCAACAAAACTAGATAAAAATGGAACAGGACTTGGTCTTTATATGTCTAAAATAATTGTAGAAGACCACTGTTATGGTAAACTTAATGTAACTAATAACGAAGATGGCGCACTATTTCAAGTAGTTATCTCCGCTTCTTAAATAACAAATATTTATACTGTGAAAGCTAGAATTAATAAATAATATTTTATAATGCGATTAGTTAAATTAAGAATGACGTCTTATTTTATATCTCCTTCAAGTAAGTTCTCTAGATATACATCTAGGGTCTTTCCTATCATGACTTCTTAAATAAAATTCCCAATTGAAATACACATTATGTAACGGGCGTATTGATGCAATTAAAAGATACTGAATATTAAAAATAGTTGATTGAAGGTTGTTGTATATAGGGTTTAAAAGTGTATGGCTCCGGATGCTGGATTCGAACCAGCGACCAAGTGATTAACAGTCACCTACTCTACCGCTGAGCTAATCCGGAATGTAAAAAGTTTCACTATAAATGGTGTCAGAGGGGGGACTTGAACCCCCGACCCCCGGCTTATGAGACCAGTGCTCTAACCAGCTGAGCTACCCTGACACTTATTTTGTGTGAGCGGAATTATAGCTGTCAAAAGCTTTTGTTTTCCTTTTATATGAGGTAATTTTATAAATTTTCTGATTGCCATCACTTAGTCTATAACGAATTGTAATAAAGAACGGAGCATAATATTTATTTAATAATTATATAGATAGAATATAGAATAATTTAGCAGAAGGCTTGAAATGGATTATCAGAAGGTATCTGAGTACACTAAGAAGTTATCAGTACTATATGTCGAAGATGATGTAGATTTGTTAGAAGAGACGACTGGATTTTTAGAAGATCTATTCTATAGAGTTGATACGGCAAAAAATGGTCTGATTGCGTTTAACAAGTATAATGAGTATAAAGACCGTGAATCAAAATTTTATGACATTATTATTACAGATATAAATATGCCTGTAATGGATGGAATGGATTTAATAAGAGATATCCATAGTATAAATAAAATTCAACCAGTTATTGTAGTCTCTGCGTACAGTGAAGCAACTAAGTTAATTCAGATGATACAGAGTGGTGTGAGTAATTTTTTACTAAAACCAATTAATCCTGAAGAGCTAATGACAATGCTCTATAAAATGTCTAAAGATATCATTAATGAAATAGATGTTAAAAAATATAAGGCTGACCTAGAAGATTTAAATGCAAATTTAGAAAGTAGAGTAGTTGACTTATCCGAAGAGGTTTTATACACTCAACAGCTCTCTATTGAGATGATTAGTAATTTAATTGAAAATCATGATGGTGATATTAAGACTCATTCAAAAAGAATTGAAAAATATACAATTGCAATACTAGATGAACTCAAAGAGACAGTGGGAATAGATGAAGAGTTGGCTGATATGATTCCTATCTCAGCTCTTTTACATGATATTGGTGAGTTGATGTTACCAAATGGTATATTGACAAAACCATCCTCTTTAAATGAAGAAGAGACTACGATAATGAGACGACATGCTCAGATGGGTTCTGAGATTTTAAAAGAAGCAAATGAGACTTTTAAAAAACATTTTAACAAAGATAGTTATATGAAAGTTGCTAGTGATATAGCAATGTATCATCATGAAAAATGGAATGGACTAGGGTACCCAGAAGGACTTAGCGGTGAAGATATCCCAATTGCAGCTCGCATAGTAGCTATTGCAGATGTTTATGATGCTCTTAGAAGTTTGAGAGTCTATAAAGAAGCTTTTACTCATGAAGAAGCAACAAGACAGATAGTTGAAGAGAGTGGCAAAAGTTTTGACCCTAATCTAGTGAATATATTTTTACATAAAAATCAAGAGTTTAAAAAAATATTTGACACATTAAGTTAATAAATTTGAAGGAAAATAGTTGATACAAACGCTAAGGGGTTTAGATTACAATAGAGAACTGATAGAACTACTACTTTTGGATAAGATAGGTTCTATTGGTTTGTATCTAGCGATGCCAGTTGCATATTTTATTTTATTTCAAAATATTGTACCTCTTGGGATTCTTTTTGGATGGCTGTTTGCCCAAATTGTCATGTATATTATTAGAACCAATATAACCAGAGATTTTTTAGAGGTTCTTTTTACTACAGATGAAAATGAGGTTAGGCGTTTATTGCGTTTTCAATTAGTAACAGTATTTATAAACGCTATACTATGGGGAGTAGCTGCAACATTAACAGTGTTGTATGCAGATGAGAATTTGATACTCATGATGATAGCTGCACTTTTTATAGTATTTACGGTTTCTATAGCTATTTTAACTCCTGTATTTCACGCAGTTTTTATATTTATTGTGACTATTGTTGTTATCTTTACTTCTTCGTTGATTTTCTTAACTAATACATATATATTTAATCTATCATCACTGTTTTTATTGTCTTATCTACTTCTTTTTATTCCCGTTGCTTTTAAAGTATATAAAATTATGCTCAAATCGATACAACAAAAAGAGGAGATACTCTTTTTAAATTATCACCTAGAGCAGAGAGTTTCGGAAGCTACTTCAGAGTTAGAAGAACAAAATACTAAACTCCTAGATTCAGTAGAAAATTTTCAAACTCTACTTGATACAACAATGGAAATGATTATAATAACTGACTCAAATAAGATTATTATAGATATAAACCGTGCCGGTGTAGAGCTTTTAATGGCTAAAAGCAAAGAAGATTTAGTGGGACGTAGATTGCCAGATTTTGTTGATGAACATGATAGACAGAAATTAGGTCTAATTTTGAATGATAATAGTGGTGAGCCATCTGAACTTTCTATGAGAAAAATTGGTGGAGAAAATTTTCCAACGTTAGCAAATTCACAAAATGTTGTTCATAAAGGTAAAAGACTTAGAATAATTACTATGCAGGATTTAACGCAGATTCAGCAAAAAGAGAGACTTCTGCTTCAACAGAGTCGTATGGCTCAGATGGGTGAAATGCTTAGTATGATAGCCCATCAGTGGAGACAGCCTTTGGGTGCAATTAGTAGTGCTATCTTTGGTATACAGACTAAACTTGCTACTGGAAAATATGATAACCAAGACTCAAATGAAGAGTTATACAAATTTTTAAATACAAAACATAAAAGAATTAATGAGTACGTTCAGTTTCTATCAACAACAATAGATGACTTTAGAAACTTTTTTAAACCAGATAAGAAAAAAGAGCTAGTAACGTTTGAGAGTCCGATTGGTAGAGCACTGCTAATAGTAGAAGGCTCATTAACATCTCATGGTATAGATGTTGCATACACATTTAACGTAAATGAAAAAGTTGAATTATTTCAAAATGAGATAATGCAAGTTATATTAAACATAATAAAAAACAGTGAAGATAATTTTATAGAAAAAGGGACTAAAAATCCTAAAATAAGAATAGAAACAAAGAATATGTCTGCTCATTATGAGATTACTATTAGTGATAATGGTGG
>JAGGWO010000025.1 GCA_021157485.1 Sulfurimonas sp.
GTTATTGATGATGAGTTAGCTAAGAAATTACTACCAGGTCAAGATGATGCTAACTTAGAAGAGCTACAAAAACAAGTTTTAGCTCAGATTGAAAGTGAAGAGTTAGGAAAACTTTATAATGATGATTTAAAGCCTAAGCTTTTAGAAAAAATTGTAAATAAAGTTAAATTTGACTTACCAGAATTTGTTGTAGAACAAGAGATTGATATGGCTCTGAATAAAGCCGCTGGAACTATGAGCGAAGATGAGATTAAAGAGCTTCGTGAAAACGCAGACAAATTAAATGAACTTCGTGAAACTTTTCGTGATGAAGCACAGCAGAGTGTAAGAGCTACATTTATCATCGATGCTTTAGCACAAGAAAAAGGTGTAAAAGTAGAAGAGAATGAAGTTATGCAGACAATCTACTATGAAGCAATGCAGATGGGTCAAGATCCTCAAAAAGCATATGAGCAGTATAAAGAAGCTGGATATATTCCTGCAATTCAAATGTCAATGGTAGAAGATAAGGTTTTATCTACTCTTCTTAATACTAAAATAGAAGCATAATTATGAGCTATATTCCTTATGTAGTAGAAAAAACAGGACGCGGTGAGCGTTCTTACGATATCTATTCACGTCTTTTAAAAGATAGAATTGTAATGCTAAGTGGAGAGGTTAACGATCAAGTAGCTTCTACGATAGTTGCACAATTTCTTTTTCTTGAAGCTGAAGATCCTGAAAAAGATATCTATTTCTATATCAACTCTCCTGGTGGAGTTGTAACAGCAGGAATGGCTATTTTTGATACAATGAACTATATTCGTCCAAATGTTGCAACTATCTGTATAGGTCAAGCGGCATCTATGGGTGCGTTTTTACTTAGTTCTGGTGAGAAAGGAAAGCGTTATTCTCTTCCTCATGCGCGTATCATGATTCACCAACCTTTAGGTGGTGCACAAGGTCAGGCAACTGATATCGCTATTCAAGCGGAGGAGATTCTTCGTATGAAAAAAGAGCTCAACACAATTATTGCAAAGAACACTGGGCAGAGTGTTAAAACTGTTGAGAAGGACACCGATCGTGATAACTTTATGAGTGCAGCAGAGGCTCTAAAGTATGGAATGATTGATGAGGTTTTAATCAAAAACGATAAAGAGTAAAGGGAGATAGGATGGCAGGAACGTTAAGAAGTAGAAGTCGTAGAAATCTTGATGCACCAAATGGTGATAATGTAGCAATGCCATCTGTCAATGGACTGGAAATGGATAGTCCCTCTAGTGATATTGAAAACTACTCTAAAGAGGTTCTCGCCGCCTTAATTGCAGATAATCTTCCTCCAACTCCCAATAATTTTTCACTCTATTTTGATAGGCTTTTAGAAGATAAGAGTGAAAATCTTCGTAAACAAATTCTTGCACTTCTTGAGCTTGAAGAGGCAAATAGTGATGAAAATACGATTGCTTTAGAGCAGAGTCTAAAAAAAGGCTTTGTCTCTATGAAGAGCATGTTGAGTGCTACTGCAAGTCTATATAAAAATATGTCTTTGATGACTAAGATTTTAGAAAAAAGAAAAAAAGAGTTAGAATCACAACCGAAATCTGAAGAAGCGATGAGTATAATTCACGCTTTAGAGGGTGATGTGACTAAGTTAAACTCTATAGTAAAAGCTCAAAGCTCTCAGATGAAAGATATCTATGATGATACCGCTAAGATAGTTAAAAATGTAGAGAATGAGACTATTTTTGATAATCAATTTGGAATCTATAATAAACGATATCTTTTAACAAAAATAGAGCAAGAAACAGGCTTAATAAAAGAGTTTGGACATAAGAGTTCTCTTATCATGATAGAGCTCTCACGTGAGCTTAAGAAGAGTGTTAAAAATGAGAAGGCTATACTTCTTATGACAAGAACTATTGCAAGACTTCTTCTTAAAACATCAAGACGAAGTGATATCGTAGCGCACTACGGAAATGGTGTTTTCTCAATGCTACTACAACATACAGATATAGAGAGTGCAAAAAAAGCGAGTGAGAGACTTTGCGATTTAGTTTCAAACTCTAACTTCTTTTTAGCAGACCGTGAGATTCAGCTTAAGATATCTATAGGGGTTACTAACCTTGACTCTATGCACTCAGTAGAAGAGATAGTAGTAAGCGCGATGGATGGTATAGAAAAAGCCTATGAGAAGAAAAATATAGACTTCGCAGTATCACTTAGAACAGATAAAGATTTAGAAGTAGACTAGAAATATATGAAATTAACCATAGTAGAATATCCAGATAAAAAACTGCGTGAGAAATCAAAGGAAGTAATCTCTTTTGATGAAAATCTCCATAAACTTTTAGACTCAATGTATCATGTTATGATGAATACTAATGGAATTGGCTTAGCTGCAATACAAGTTGCTTACCCTATTTGTGCTCTGATTTTAAATATTCCTGATGAAAATGAGGAACAGCCTAGAGAGAACTTACTAGAGATTATAAATCCAGTTATAACACATAAAGATGGTGAGAGTGTTTACCAAGAGGGCTGTTTGAGTGTTCCTCATTTCTATGAAGATATAAAAAGATTCGAGACTGTTACTATAAACTACCAAGATAGAGATGCAAATACGAAAACTATTGAAGCAGATGGTCTTTTAGCTATTGCCATTCAGCATGAGATGGATCACTTAGAGGGTATTTTATTTATAGATAAACTATCATACTCTAGACGTAAAAAGTTTGAAAAAGAGTATAAAAGAATGCAAAAAGAGAAAAAATGAGAAGATCTTCAAAGAAAAAAATCGATATAACCCCTAAAAATGAAGTTAAACAGATGTTTAGAAGCTGGTTTAAGAAAAGAAATGAAGTTGGTCAGATTATGACAAAGCAAGATGTTGTCAACACTGTTTTAAAAAATCTCACAAAAGAACAAGATAAATTTTTATCAGATGCTATGGATGAAATGGTTTTTGAAGGTCTCATTGAAGTTCAAGAAGACGGCGTTACCATCGTTTTAAAAAGAAAAGTAAAATAAGTATTGCGTTTTGCCATATAATTTAAGAGTTCTGTTTTAAGAAGATAATATATAACTAACTTAACGTGAGGTTAGTAATATGAAAAGTGTAAACTGCGCAACTTATGAGGGTCTAGATGCCAAAGTCGTTCATGTAGAATCGACTCTTACAAAAGGGCTTCCATCTTTTTCCATCGTTGGCATGGCTAGTACTGCTATCTCTGAGGCTAGAGAGCGCGTCAAATCAGCACTACTAAGTAATGAGTTCTCATTTCCCCCAAAACGTATTACTATAAATCTTGCACCTAGTGATGTGAAAAAAGAGGGTTCGCAGTT
The DNA here is from genome assembly GCA_021157485.1 of Sulfurimonas sp. GTDB lineage: Bacteria > Campylobacterota > Campylobacteria > Campylobacterales > Sulfurimonadaceae > Sulfurimonas. The sequence goes on from JAGGWO010000025.1 coordinate 3,322, forward strand.
TGACCTTAGTATTGCACTCTTAATCGCACTAGACTACTTAGAGGATGATTTGAGCGAGTGGTTTGTCTTTGGTGAGCTTGGTCTTGATGGAGCGGTAAAGGAAAATATTCAACTCTATCCTCTCATGCTATCACTAGCGAACCAAAAACTTGTAAGCAAGGTTATTGTTCCTCATGCTAGTCTATCTAAACTCTCAAAAATTCCAAATATAGAATTTTATGGGGTTAAAACACTTCAAGAAGCTATCGATTTACTGAAAAACCAAACTACTATTTCCCCAAGTATAAATGCTGGAGAGATTGATTATCCTTTCTATGAGATAAATAGTGAGAAATATTATTATATAAAAGAGTATGAGGATGATTTTGTAGATGTAAAGGGGCAAGAAATTGCTAAACGCAGTGCTATAATCGCAGCGGCAGGATTTCATAATATCATTTTTGAAGGCTCTCCCGGTTGTGGGAAAAGTATGATTGCTAAGCGATTGAGATATATTTTACCGCCACTGAAAAATGATGAGATATTAGATATTGCTAAACTTGAAGCCTTGGACTTTAAAGAGCCTGCGTTTAGGCCAAGTAGAAGTTTTCGCTCACCTCACCACTCATCAACTCTGGCTAGTGTATTTGGTGGGGGTTCTCATAAGGCACAGATTGGGGAAGTTGGATTATCTCACCGTGGAATTTTATTTTTTGATGAGTTGCCACACTTCTCTAAAGGAGTTCTTGAAGCTTTAAGAGAGCCAATGGAAGATGGCAAGATACGAATATCTCGCGTAAATTCTAAGGTCGAGTATCCTGCAGAATTTTTATTTGTTGGTGCAATGAATCCATGTCCTTGTGGGAATCTTTTAGATGAGTCCAGAGAGTGTAGATGCAGTGAACTTGAAATTCAAAGATATAAAAATAGACTATCAGACCCATTTTTAGATAGAGTAGATATAAATATAACTATGCAAAATGTGAATGTAGATGACTGTTCTAGTTACTCCTCAAAAGAGATGCATAAGATGGTAGTCCAAGCACATATATTTTCTAAAGAGAGAGGACAGGATAATTTTAATGCAAAACTAAATGATAAGGAGATTGAAAAGTTTTGTATTTTAGAGACGCAAGCAAAAGCCGTTTTAGATATGGCTATAAATAGATTTTCACTCTCCTTTAGAAGTATTAAAAAGGTTCAAAAAGTTGGGAGAACTATTGCTGATTTAGACTCTAGTGAATTAATTCAAAAAAAACATATATTAGAAGCTTTAAGTTACAGGAGAAGATAGAGTATTCTTAATTTTTTTTTGTTATAATAGCTGCAAAGGGGATTTCGGAATGTTTTTTTCATTTTTTTCATCTAAAAACCAGAAACTAGTAAAGCAGTGGAGTAAAGAGCATAAGCAGATTGTAAAGATTGCCACAAATATTATTACGGCCTACTCTAATAATAAACTCACAACTGCAAAAAAAGAGCTTAAAGAACTTAGAATGGTTACGCTCAATCACCTAATGACAGAAGATGTCGAGTTTTCTAGAATGGAAAAAGATACTAAGAATCTTGATAAAGATACTGTAAGGTTTATAACAGAATTTAAACATAGCTTTTATGATACAAAATCAGTTTTAAGACACTTTTTAAAAAATTATGCTCACGATGATACTATTTTGGACGATAAGTTTTTCGAAGCATTTAATGGACTTGTAGCTGTATTGGCTAAGAGAATAGAATTTGAAGAGAATAATTTATACAGCAAGCTAGATACTAAGTAGAAAACTAATATTTTTACTACTGATTAGTTTAAGCAAATATTTCATATAATTATCTTTATTATAATTTAAAGGAATATGTATGAACAGAAGAGAAGCGATTAAAGTAGCAGGTTTAGTAGCAGTTGTAGCAGCAGTAGGTGCTGAAGCTAAAATGGCTACAGAGCATATGAACCGTATAGAGATGAAACCTAAAAATCCAGCAAAGATGGAAAAAGGTGAACTAAAGCACTCTCCGCTTATTACTCTTAAAGAAAAAGATGCAAAAGGTTATACTTTAGTTGAAATTTCAATAGGACAAGGTGGGATTATTCACCCTAGTACACAAGATCACTGGATTGATTTTATTGAACTTTATTCTGATGGTAAACTTGTTGGTAAAAGTACACTAGAGCCAGAGATTTCACGTGGTGCTACAGCATTCGCTTTAAAATTAGATGGTGTGAAAGAACTTAAAGCTAAATCTGGTTGTAATTTACACGGTATTTGGACTTCAACTTTAGCAGTGTAGTCTTTAAAGGTGCAATAAATTGGCTCAATGAGCCAAAGCTTTAGTGGTCTTAGCGGCCCAAGCGAAGCAAAAAGAATTCATTTCTTTTTGTGTTATACATTGTAATAGGTTGCGTTTGGATGATAAACAACTAACGCAGAGGTAGATTGCTCCGGATGTATCTGGAAAGTTTCACTTAGCTCAATTCCAAACTCTTCAGGTTTTAACAAGTCAAACAGTGGACGGTTAAGTTCCAAGTCTGGACAGGCTGCATAACCAAAAGAGTAACGACTCCCTTGGTATTTATTCATTCGTACATCACTTAGTTTAGAGCCTTCATTCTCTGATATATTCAAGTCGAGTCTAATCTGTTTATGTGCTATCTCAGCAAGAGCTTCAGCTAACTCAACACCAAGTCCATGAAATTGATAATACTCTGTGTAGTTACCTTCATCATAGATAAGACGTTCAGCATCACTGAGCTTTGCTCCAGCGCTCACACATGTCAGTGCTATTACATCATGTCTGTCGGAGTGAAAGAAGTCACTCAGTGCACGGTGAGGCTGTTTAGACTGTCTAGGAAATGTAAATTGTTTGATAGCTCTTCCCATAACATGCTCTAAATGCTCAGTATTAACTTCGTCTGCTGAGTTATACCCTTCACTCTCGTCAAAGATTAGAAGAGTGTTATCATCACTTCTACATGGCCAGTAGCCATAAATGATAGTCGGTTCAAAGAGTTTTTCATCGAGGAACTGTGCCTTTAATTTTTCATATGCAGGCCAGACAACTTCATCAAGCTGTTTTTCATACGCTTCTTTAGTCATACCTTTAGAGCTATAACCCCAACGAGATTTAAAAAGAAGCTTATGATTTATCCACTCAAAAGCCATCTCTATCTGCTGCTGAGTCAGTTTCATCTCACGTCTCCCCCAAAACGGAGGAGTTGGAACTTTGACATCACGAGTAGGCATTTTTAACTCAGAAAAAGGTGGAATAATTATCTCTTTTTTCTCTTTAACAACTTTTTCTTTATTATCTTTTCCATGCAGGTCAGTATCAAAATTACCGGCTTCTATTCTGCTCATTGCTGTTA
>JAGGWO010000099.1 GCA_021157485.1 Sulfurimonas sp.
ACTTATAACCACCAATTAAACGTAGTGAAAAAGTATTTGGTTCATTATCTAAATTTACATGCTCATATGTACCTGTAAAGTATGCACCTGCATCCCCACCGTAACTAACACGTATACCATTTAAAGCCATAGCATCTTGTGGTTTAGTTAAATCATTACCTCCAACACCGTCACTTTTAAATGAATAGCTAGAATCTAAATCAAAAAAAGTATATCTATATCCTACCCATAAATTATCGACTCCAATTTTTGCAAAGTCATAACCAATCTGAGCCTTATATGAAGCAGCATTTTGTAGACTTCCAGCTTCAAAGAAGTGAAAAATCATACCATTTGCAAAGTAAGGGTAACCACCAAATGCACCAAGGGTGGCACCTTGCCCTTCACCATCAGTATATTTTGCGATACCTGTTGCAAAATTAAAACCATTATTAAACTCACCATCAAATCTCGCTTGATAAAGAGTATAATCTATATTTGTATATTTGTTACCTTCCACTTCTTTAAAGTTAATAACTTGAATCCCTGCATCATAAGAGAAGTCTGACACTTTGTTTGTATAATCATATTGAACAAATAAAATATTATACAAATCAAAACCGTAGTAATCCCAGACTTGAAGTTGATGATTTTTATTGTCATTATATGTATATGAAGCAAAGGCTAAACCACCCTGAGCACTCTCTTTATCTCTTGAATCCACATAAGAAGCATCAGCCATAGAGTGAAACTCTGTTCCATTCGCAGCACTATCCCAAACACCAGCCATTTTATGAAAGTACCCAAGATTAATGGTCGTATCTTGAAGTGATTTATTTTGGTAACGAGCAAGCTCAAAAGAGTTGGCAAGCATATACCAATCATCCGCATCTACCATTGGGGTTGTTAGCTCTTCACGACCAACTAAAACTTTATTTTTACCATTTTCATAAAATAAAAACCCCTCTTGAAGTATTACAAATGACTCTAAATCTATACTATCAAATACAAAGTTTCTTGATTCATATAGTTCATCATTTATACCAAAGTCAGTAGCCCCTGCAATAGTCGCTTTAAACATTAGTCCATTATAATATGGTGATTGAATTGACAACTTTGGAATAATGTATATACCTTTAGAATCCTTATGGCCTTGATTAATCGTTGCCTCTGGATTTTTCGGGTCATTGTTATAATCATATTCAAGCCAACCAACACGAACATCTCCAAATATTTTCCAATCACCAATACTCATTGCCTGATTAGCTTGAGCTTGCTTCTCGTAAGTATGGTCTTGAGATAAACTAGCATCCAAATCTGAAGCTATTAGAGATGAAGCTAAAAGAGAAGCAAGAAATAAACTATGCGTTATCTTATTCATATTTTTTCCTTATTGAGCGAATGGATTTAAATTTAATTTTTCTATAATGTACTTCGCAGCAAGTTGTGCACGCACAGAGTTTCCGTATTTATCCAGTGGAGGAGAAACTATACCGATACCATATTTACCGGGTATAACAGCAAGGATTCCTCCACCAACACCAGATTTTGCAGGTGCACCAGTATCATATAACCAATCTCCTGCATTATCATAAAGTCCAGCTGTAGCCATAACAGCCATAATTTTTGGTGTATATTTAGCATTTATAACTTGAGTATTTGTTACAGGGTTTTTACCGTGATTTGCAAGTGTAGCTCCCATAACAGCTAAATCTTTTGAACTAACGTTTAATGAGCACTGCTTTGTATAAACAGTTGTCGCTTCAAGTGGATCACTCCCCATTCTTCCATAAGCATCTAAGATTTTACTTATCGCTTGATTGCGTTTGTTATCATTTACTTCAGAGACATAAACAGGTTCGTTTAGTGTTAAATTTCGTCCTGCATATGCTGACATATTTGCACTGATTTTAATCCAGCGTTCTTTGGAGTCTTTTGCTTTAACCCATGAAGTAGACTGAATTGCACCTGCGTTTACGAAAGGATTTGAAGCACTACCGCCATGCTGTTCTATTGCTATGATTGAGTTAAACGCAGCACCTGTTGCATTTACACCTATTTTTTCTTGAACAAACTTTGCTCCGTGTTCACTCATAACAAGCGCTGCAGTAAAGACTTTAGAGATACTCTGAATACTAACAACTTGCTTCGTATCTCCATACTCATAAATATTACCATGAGTATCTACAAACGTAATACCAAAGATAGTAGGATCAACAATATCAAGAGCTTTAATATAGTCAGCATTTTTGCCACCCATATCTCCCTTGTATTTATTATAAGCTTCTTTTAAGACCTTGTTAATTTGTTCTTTTGATAATTCATTTGCATAAGATGAACTAGTAAAGACAACTAAGAGAGTAAGGGACAAGAAAACATGTACTAATTTAAAATTCATAACAACAACCTCTGTTTAATTTAGATTATTATAGCAGAAAATTATATTTTAGAACTCTATCCCCAATCCGATAAGCAGTTGATAATCACTCCTTTTTGGAGTGACTCCATTAGCATTTGGTGCAGGTTCAGCAATATAGTCCCAAACCCCGGTTATATCAAAATCTAACCAACTCAAAAGTTCATTTTCCAAGCTTGCAACCATATGATGTTTATATGTACCGGAGTATTGATCGGTAAATGTCATCTTATAATCAAAAGTCAAATCTGTTATGCGGTTTATTTCATACTCTATTTTTGTACTAACTTCTAAGGCTGGAGCAAACTGTTCACTATCTTCTCCAGCCTCAACAGATTCATACTCAGTAAGAATAGCCGCTGGACCACCAGAAAAACTAACCTCTAACTTACTTGTATCTACCATTGTATAACCTATACCAAGACCTGCTGTATACTGTACTTTAATATTTTTAAACTTATCTGTATAAATCTCAGAAAATAGTGGTGTCCAGAAAAATTTACGACTTAAATAGATATCATACTTTTGATTTAAACGGTGGTCATTTGCTGTCTCCACATCATCTTTAGCTGATATACGTCCTAAATAATCAAGATATAAACGTGAATCTGATGTTCTTCTCTTCACATTTGCCTTCGCACTATAATCATACTGTGAAGTATTTCCAGATCTTAAATCTAAACTAAAAGTAATTTTGCCTGACCAAAAATGTCTCTCTTTTTCACCATCAGGTGCAAATGAAACTATATCCTCTCTATCGAACTCATAATTTTTATCACCCTGAATAATAGTTATTTTATCATTCTTTAAACGCAGTACTCCAGGGAAAGATGCAAGGTTCTCTATATTCACACTTATGATTTGATAACTTTTGATATGAACAATATCTTCAAAATCAAATTCATACAGACCTATTTCATCACTGTCAAACTCTAATTTATCATCATACAATGCTTTTATTTCACCCTTAAACCACTCGCCTGATTTAGTTTGAATCCAGTCATATTTTACTGGGATCGGTGACATCTCTTCCCATGAAGATTGAATTTGAGAGATATCTATTTTACCTTTATCATCTATAGCATCAATAACTTTTTTGATAGAAACTTTTTGTATGTCTTCATGTATGTCTGTCTCTGTTGCAACATCTCTAATTTCGTCATCACTAAGACCTGAAGTATCTTCAATAACTATTGGTTCAGTAGGTAAAGAGTCTGTGCTATTAATATCTTCAACTATTACTGGCTCAACTGCTAATAGCTCACTACTATTAGTGTCTAAATTTTCACCAAAAAGAAAGCTTTGTATCAATAAAAAAAGTAGAAACTGCTTCATATTTGTCCAGTATATAGTTTTCTATATAGAAAAGTATATAGTTATATTTTTCCATACATTTCGTTATAAAAAGAGAGCGCATATCTATCACTAAGACTAGCTATATAATCCGCTACCACACGGTGTTTCTCTCTGTTACTTAACTGTTTATAATAAAAGTCTGGAAGCATTTTTTCTTCTTCCATAAGTCCACTATAAAGCCCTTTTATTGCCTGTTTTCCAGCATACATCTTGATAATTATCTTCTTATGCTGATAAAGTTTACTAAAAAGCAACTTTTTTAGCTTCTTGATTTGTGTCTCCAATTTTGGCTCAAAACCTACAGGAAGTTTACTTTTAGAATCAAGCGTAGCGCTTAAAATTTCACCTGTTTGAATTTTATCTTTAGAGTACTCAAGTAGTGAATAAACAAGGTGGTTTATTAGGTGAGAACTAAAACGATAACGAAACATCTCATCGTTCTCAAATCCAACACCCTCTTGAGCAACTTTTTGAAGTATCTCTTGAATCAGTTCACTCTCTTTTAAGTCCTCAAAACTGATAAGCCCAGAGTTAATTCCATCATCTATATCATGACTTATATAAGCTATTTCATCTGCGCGGTCAACAACCATCGCCTCAATAGAAGGATGAGTATCAAGATTAAACTGTTCATGAATAGAGTCTGGTAAAAAACTTTTTTTATATGGATAAGAGTGTTTTAAAATCCCCTCTAAAGTAGCAAACGTGAGGTTGAGTCCATCAAACTGTTTGTAGCGTTTCTCGATAGATGATACAACTCTAAAGCTTTGAAAGTTATGCTCAAATCCATTTGTAAAACCATCAGCTTTGAGACACTCATCCAGAGTATCTCCACCAACATGACCAAAAGGAGTATGACCTAAATCATGTGCTAAAGCTATTGCTTCCCCAAGTGATTCATTAAGTCCAAGATTTGAAGTGATAGAGCGAGCAATTTGGGAAACTTCTATGGAGTGAGTAAGACGAGTACGAAAGAAGTCACCCTCTTGATTTAGAAAAACCTGCGTTTTATACTCAAGCTTTCTAAATGAACCAGAGTGAATAATCCTATCTCTGTCACGAGCATAAGGATTACGAAAGTCCTTATCAATTTTAAAGAATCTGTCGCTTGCGTTCATTATGACTTTTTAAGAAATTTTGTAAGAATCTGAATTTTAACACCGTTAACACGACCTTCAATAAGCTCGGCATTATCAGGAACAAGTCCAATGTTACGAACTGCAGTACCGCGTTTAGCTACAAAAGTAGTACCTTTTACATCTAAATCTTTTGTAATTACAACAGTATCACCAACCGCAAGAGTTACACCATTTGAGTCTTTATGAACAACACTATTATCTGAACTCTCTACACCTATACTCTGAGCATCAGCCCACGCTTTAACATCTTCTTCCATATACATCATATCTACTAAATCTTGACGACCAAGAGCATTGAGCAGTCTATAAGATAAAACAGCGACTGCTGGTATCTCACTCCACATACTATCATTTAAACAGTTGAAGTGTGACTCATCTAAAGTATCTGGATTTTCAATCTGAGACTTACAAGTTGAACAAACTAAAACTGACTGTTCAGCACTTCCATCAGATGGAGCTACCTCGTACGCACTTAAACTTTCACTACTTCCACATAACTCACATACACTACTTCTAGATTCTAAACTCATAGACTTGCCTTTAATTAATTTTTGAAATTATACTACTATTCTTTATGAAACTCTATATCTTTATCTGAGACTTTTTTCTCATCTTTTGTTTTATTAAATGCTTTCTCTGCTTCTTTTTCACTGTAGTTTCTACATTCTTGGGGCATAGTAGCGTGAGGATCAGAAGCTATCTG
>JAGGWO010000124.1 GCA_021157485.1 Sulfurimonas sp.
TGTTATAGCTCAAACACATAAGGGTAAGTACTTAGTACATGATGTTGCATAAAACACCTAACAAAATGTAGCAACAAAAACATGTCACCCTAGCAAAAAAAAGCTTATTTTCACAAAGGATATGGTTAAGAATATATGGACTAAAACAATTTAACTATAATACTCTTTTTTATATCTATAGATCAAGAAAGTAAACTTATGGGATATACATTTGCTTACTTTTATCCAAAAAACATTCTAATAATACCAATATCCGTAATTTATTACTTACTTGTTTTTTATATTTATGAGTATATTAAAGTGAAAAGAAAAACAAAAAATCATGACAGGGTTAGCCGTTAACTAAGGTATAACAATGAAACACCTAACTTTAATTGTTATATAATTAGAAAAGAAGATGGAAATTAAACCGTGACAAATAGTCACAGTTTAAAAATGAAAGCAGAGCCATTTAAACTTTACTTAGTGAATTTAGCTAAAATAGGTAAAAAGATAGTTACTTAAAGACTAAACAATACTGGAAAATAAAAAATGACAAGAATTCAAAGTGGAAAGTGCCATTGGTTAGCACTTCTAAAAGTTCAGTACGGGGAGGCACTAAATGCCGAGTCGTAAATCTACTATAGCAATAAGCGTTGGCGACTTAAATGGTGTTGGAATTGAGATAGCTCTCAAAGCGCACAAGGAAATCTCTAAACTATGCTCTCCTATCTACTGCATAAACGCAGAGATGTTAAACGCAGCAGCAAAGCTTTTAAACACTTCTATTCCAGATGATTTTAATATTCATGCAGTTGATGGTCTGTTTGAGATAAACGCAGGAACTCTAAACGCAGACTCTGGAAAATACTCTTATGACTCTTTTATGAGTGCGATTAATTTATGTGAGACCAAACAAGCTGATGCAGTAGTAACCATGCCAATTCATAAAGAAGCATGGATGAGGGCGGGCTTAGAGTATAAAGGTCACACTGACCTACTCCGTCAACACTTTAACAAAGATGCGATTATGATGCTTGGATGTGAGAAGATGTTTGTAGCTCTTTTTACTGAACATATGCCACTTAAAGATGTTGCTTCAGCAATAAAGTATAAAAAATTAAAACAGTTCTTCTTAGATCTGCATAACTCTATTTCAAAAGAGAAGATAGCTGTTCTTGGTCTTAATCCTCACGCGGGTGACAATGGAGTACTTGGAGATGAAGAACTTAAAATAATTAAAGCCATTAAAAGTGCAAATAAAAAGATAGGTTTTGAGCAGTTTATAGGTCCGATTGTTCCTGATGTTGCGTTTACTCCTCACTTTAGAGCTGATTATAATTATTATGTAGCAATGTATCATGACCAAGGTTTAGCACCTTTAAAAGCTCTCTATTTTGATGAAAGTGTAAACATATCTCTTAACCTTCCAATTATAAGAACATCCGTTGACCATGGTACTGCGTTTGACATAGCGTACAAAGGCCAAGCAAAAACTCTCTCCTATATAAATGCAGTAAAAAGTGCTTTAAAATTACTATGACCTACACTAAAAGATAATAATTTTCCTTTAAGAAAAATTTGCTATAATTTCACCAACTAAAGATAAATATTATCTTTAAATATACATTATCAAGGTGAATTATGAAAAGAGTTATTACATTAGCAGTTGTTACTGCGTCTATTCTAAGTGCGTCATCATTAACAAATGATGCTAAAAATGCAGGTCTTACAGCAATACCAACTTCTAATACAGAACTAATGAAGTTAATAGATAATCCTAAAAATCCTATTACAGCTACAAAAGTGGAGCTTGGGAAAAAATTATATTTTGATCCAAGACTATCAAAAAGTAATATTATTAGCTGTAACACATGTCACAATTTAGGTGAAGGTGGAGATGATGGTGTTGAAGCATCTACAGGTCATAAATGGGCTGCTAATCCTCACCATTTAAATGCACCAACTGTTTATAATGCTGTATTTTTTGATGTACAGTTTTGGGATGGTCGTGCAAAAGATGTAGAAGAGCAAGCTCAAGGTCCTATCCAAGCTCACCCAGAGATGGCAGCGACGAAAGAACATGTTGCTGATGTTGTAAACTCAATGCCAGAATATGTAACTGAATTTCAAAATGCTTATGGTAAAGATGTAAAAATAACTTTTGAAAAAGTTACAGATACTATTGGACTTTTTGAAAGAACTTTAGTAACTCCATCTGCTTATGATGATTATTTAAATGGTGATGACAAAGCTATGACACCTGCACAAAAAGATGGTCTTAAGACTTTTATTACAGTTGGTTGTGCAACTTGTCACACAGGTGTTGCTCTTGGTGGAAGTATGAATGCATTTAACATTACAGGAACTTACAAACACCAAAATGTAGGTGACTTCAAAGGTGATGCTAACGGTATGGTAAAAGTTCCAACACTTAGAAATATCACACAAACTGCACCTTATTTCCACAATGGGAAAATTTGGTCTTTAAAAGAAGCTATCAGTGAAATGGCTAGAATTCAATTAGGAGCAAAACTTTCAGATAAAGAAGTAGCTTCAATAGAAGAGTTCTTAAAAGTACTTGATGGTAGAAAACCAGCTCTTAGTATTCCAATGCTACCTGCTTCAACTGATTCAACTCCAAAACCAGACATGAACTAACTATATAGCAACCTCTTGGTTGCTATACAAGAAAGCTATTAGATTAAAAGATGTATAATTTGTTATAGACCGCTATAAGGTAAACAAATGAAAGCATTACTTTTTACTATACCTCTACTCCTGATTTCAAGTTTAAACGCTAAAGATGTTATCTTGGATACAACAACTTCTCTTGTTTGGCAAGATGCCCCTATAAATAA
>JAGGWO010000044.1 GCA_021157485.1 Sulfurimonas sp.
ATTATATTAAATATAATAAAGAATAGTGAAGATAATTTTATAGAAAAAGGGACTAAAGATCCTAAAATAAGAATAGAAACAAAAATAATGCCTTCTCATTATGAGATTACTATTAGTGATAATGGTGGTGGTATTTCTCCTCATATTATTGATAATATTTTTGAACCATACTTTTCTACAAAAGATGAGAAAAATGGAAGTGGTTTAGGTCTTTACATGTCTAAGATGATGATTGAAGAGCATAGTGGCGGTCTCTTGCAAGTTGAAAATATCAAAGATGGTGTTGCGTTTAGCATTTTAATTCCTCACTTCTAAAATCAAATAAAATACTTTTTAAAACTTTAAACCTATTATGGTAAAATCCTGTTCATAAAATATATACTATAAATATAACAAGGATATTTGATGAACTTTCAACCATTGGGAAAAAGAGTTTTAGTTAAAAGAGTTGAAGAAGCGACAACAACTATGTCAGGGATAATAATTCCAGATAATGCACAAGAGAAACCATCTCGAGGTGAAGTCGTGGCTGTAAGTAAAGAAGTTACAGAACTTGTAAATGGAAATCAAGTTCTGTTTGGTAAGTATGCTGGGAATGAAGTTTCATTTGAAGGTACAAAATACATGGTTCTAGAAGTTGATGATATCTTCGGAATCATTGGTAAATAAGATTCTAACTCTTTAGAGTTAAGCTTTAGTCGCCTCAGCGGCGCAAGCGAGTAAAAGGGATGAATTCCTTTTGCGGACTAATAAATGAAGGGTTACCTTCATTTTATGAAATAAAATCAAGGAATTTAGAATGGCAAAAGAGATAATTTTTTCAGACAATGCACGTAATGCATTAGCTCGTGGTGTTGCACAGCTTACAGATGCAGTAAAAGTAACTATGGGGCCACGAGGTCGTAATGTTTTAATTCAGAAGAGTTATGGTTCACCTATAATCACTAAAGATGGTGTTTCAGTTGCACGTGAGATCGAGTTAAAAGATAAACTTGAAGATATGGGTGCGCAACTTGTAAAAGAGGTTGCATCAAATACTGCTGATGAAGCTGGTGATGGTACAACTACTGCAACAGTTTTAGCAAATGCTATTTTTTCTGAAGGTCTTAGAAATATAACTGCTGGAGCAAATCCGGTTGAAGTTAAACGCGGTATGGATAAAGCTTGTGAATCAATTTTAGCTAACCTAAAAGAGGCTTCTAAAGTTGTTAGTGGGAAACAAGATATTGCTCAAGTTGCTACTATCTCTGCTAACTCTGACTCCGCTATTGGTGATATGATTGCTGAAGCAATGGAAAAAGTTGGTCAAGATGGTGTTATCACTGTTGAAGAAGCTAAAGGTATTTCAGATGAACTTGACGTAGTTGAAGGTATGCAGTTTGACCGTGGTTATTTAAGTCCTTACTTCATCACAAACGCAGAGAAAATGATTGCTGAAATTGAAAATCCTTGGATTCTTTTAGCTGATAGTAAAATCTCTTCACTTAAAGATCTGCTTCCAGTACTAGAGCAAGTTCAAAAAACTAATCGTCCACTTCTTATCATCGCTGAAGATGTTGAGGGTGAAGCACTTTCAACTCTAGTTGTAAATAAACTTCGTGGTGTTTTAAATATCTCTGCTGTTAAAGCTCCAGGTTTTGGTGACAGAAGAAAGGCTATGTTGCTTGACATTGCAACTTTAACTGCAGGAACTGTAATCTCTGAAGAGACTGGTCATACTATTGAAGGTGCTAGCATTCAAATGTTAGGTCAAGCTGCTCGTGTGGTGATTGACAAAGACAATACTGTAATTGTTAATGGTGCAGGTGATGAGGCTCTAGTAGCTGCTAGAATAGCTGAGATTAAAGTTCAAATTGATGCTACTTCAAGTGAGTATGACAAAGAGAAACTTCAAGAGCGTCTTGCAAAACTTAGTGGTGGTGTAGCGGTAATCAAAGTTGGTGCTGCAACAGAGACTGAGATGAAAGAGAAGAAAGATAGAGTTGATGATGCACTTAGTGCCACAAAAGCTGCTGTTGAAGAGGGAATTATCATCGGTGGTGGAGCTGCATTAGTTCGTGCTGCTGCTAAAGTTTCTCTTGAGCTTGAGGGTGATCAAAAAATTGGTTGTGAGATAATTTTACGTGCTGTAAAAGCTCCAATGAAACAGATTGCACAAAACGCAGGTTACGATACTGGTGTTGTAGTAAACGCAGTAGAAAATGCAGAGAATCTCAATACTGGATTTAATGCTGCAACTGGTGAATATGTTGATATGTTTGAAGCTGGGATTATTGACCCACTTAAAGTTGCTCGTGTAGCACTTACAAACGCAACATCAGTTTCATCTCTTCTTTTAACTACAGAAGCTGCAATATTTGAAATTCCAGAAGAAGTAGCACCTGCTGGTGATATGGGTGGTGGAATGCCTCCTCAAATGGGTATGCCAGGAATGATGTAATTACGCTTGCGCGTAATTACAAAATTAAAATCTTACTACTTTCAAATTTAAATCATCATTTATATTTCATTTGCTTTGCTCTACTAAAATAATGTATAAACATTAAGGAGAACTATATGAATAAAAGAATATTAATATCAACAGTTTTTATAAGTAATATCATTTTCGCATCAGTTTTACCATCTCAAATTAATCAAATTAGTTTAAATGAAAATAGGGTGGGTACATTTTCATCCCTTATTAGTTTACACCTTTACAAAAGAGGTTTAGACAAAGAGATAGCACAAAAAAAGGTTTCAAATTTTTTAATTGGTGAAGATTTTGAAAATGATTTAATGATACATAATATTCTAAGCAATCTTGATATGTTAGATTATGATAGTGTAGTTGAATATATAGCTTCTTCAGCTCTCTACTCAAAAGAGGTGGACTTGAGCTCATACGATACTATAATTGGAATGGTTCAAATAATAAATAATAATTTAGATAAACTAACTCTACAAAAAATAGAAAAAGTAAGTTTAGAAAACAGAAAAATTAAGCAGCTTCACGCTGTTTAATTTTTTTTAAATAGTTTTAATTCTATTAAAAATAATAGTGAGTGTAAATGGAAAATCCTTTTGAGTCTGGACATATAAAAAATTACTTACTACTCTATGTAAGTGTAGTTGTGATAATGATACTTTTTTTTATAGCAAGTTCGCTTTTTAATGATGTTGATGAGATTGATAAGAAAGTATTTAATACAGAGGTAAAAGAGAAAAGTACTGATAAAAATATAGAGCCAGAAGTCAACGCCAGCTCTAGATTTAAGTTATTAGATAAAGCTTATTAGTTACTCTTTTGTGACTATGTAAAGCTGTTCGTGCTTTAACCTTTTTAAGATATCCATAACAGTAACAAAATCTTGAAAACGTGACTCTTTATCACTTCTGAGAACTACTGTTTGGTCTTTTGCAATGCCAGAGAGTCTCTGCTCTAAAGTTTTAGAATCAACTTTTTCTTTCTCAAAGAACATCTCACCTTTAGCATTTACATAGACAGTAATCTCTTTTTTAACATCCTCTTTTTTAGATGCTTTTGCTTCTGGAAGTTCAACTGGAATAACTCCCTGCTTTATAAAAGTAGCAGTAGTTAAAACCATTACTAAAAGAACAAGCATGATATCTATAAATGGGATTACATTTATCTCATCAAATCTTTTTTTTGCTTTTTTACATCTTGCCATGAGGTTTACTTCTCTGCCATATCTTTTGCTACATCGTATTTAGTTAAAATTCTTTCAACCTTACGAAGTACAATAGTGTATGCAACAATAGCTGGCATTGCAACTATAAGACCCATAGCCGTTGCTTTTAGTGCAAGTGCAAGCCCAACCATGATTTTCTTAGCATCAACAGCTCCAACATCACCCATAGTGTAAAAGGTAATCATAATACCTACAACAGTTCCAAGTAAACCAACATAAGGAGCATTTGAGCCAATAGCACTGATAACACCAATATTATCAGTCAAGTCTAGTTCTAGATTGTCCCTATGGTCATAATCTTCAGTTCTAATACTTTTATAAAACATCATTCTCTCTATAAAAAGCCAAAGTGTAACGATACTCATCAAAACTAATACTCCCATTACTCCGTAATCTAGAGCTTCTTCTGCATATACTAAAACACTGTCTGTTTGCATTAATATTTCCTTCTATTATTTAAATTTTAGTAGTACTGTTGTGCCACTATTTGGTGATGATTTGAAACTTAAGTTTATGTTGTTTGTGTCGCAAAAACGCTTTACCATACTTAGTCCTATTCCAAAACCTTGCATATTATCATTGGCTTGATAGTAGTTGTCAAAAATTTTTAAAAGTTCTACTTCATCCATACCTAAACCATAATCTTGTATCTCAAGAGTATCTGCGTTTAGTCTTATATCTATTGTCTTTGAATTTTGTGAGTATTTTACCCCATTATCGATAACGTTGTCAATCACTTTAGCAAGACCAATTTTATCATTAAATACTTTTATCTCTTGTAATACAAGTTTGAACTCAATATGTGGGTAAATGTTTTTTAAAAATGAAACTCTCTGCTCTATGAGTTCATCTAATAAAAAACTCTCCTTTAAATCCTGCTTGCTCTGCATCTTAATCATATACTCTAGTTCATCATATCTCTGCTTCAACATCTCGCAAGCCGTGTCAATTCTCTTTAACCTCTTTTGTGTCTTTTCATCATTCAAGCTTTTACTCAACATTTGAGAGTTTGACATAATTGTACTGATGGGTAGATTTAACTCATGTAGTGTCTCTTTAGAGAGGTTTTGAAGATTTTTAACATACTCGTGTAGGGGGTCAATTGCTAACTTTGATATAAACACACCAGAAAGAGCAACAAAACATAGCATTACAACAGCTATGAGATAAATATTTTGAACTTGTAAAACAGTGAGTAAAAAGTGAAGTACACCTAAAAATGTAGTAACTGTTGCAAAATAGTATATAAAAATATTTATACGTAGATTACGGAACAAGTTTGTAACCTATACCGCGAACATTTTGGATTGTAACGTGAGGAAGAAGATGTTTTATGCGGTTGATATAAACCCTTATTGCGCCATCACTACCACCATCAGAAGAACTCCATAGCTCATCTAAAATCATCTCTTTTGGTACTGAAGAAGAAGCATGTTGCATAAGAAGGAGGAGTAGTTCATACTCTTTTTTTGAAAGTTCCAGTTCTACATTATCGTAAAGAATTCTTTTGTGCGTAATGTCATGACAGAGTAGATTAACACATTTTACTTCATCTTTAACACTGCGTTTAAGGAGTGCTTTTAAACGCAGCAGTAGTTCATCATTATCAAAAGGTTTCGTTAAATAATCATCGCAACCACTTAAAAAACCACGTTCTAACATCTCTTTATCTTTATGTGAAGTTAGAAAAATTGCAGGAGTGTTATCATTGGCATCTCTGAGTTCTTTTAAAAGAGAGACACCATTTATAAGCGGAACATTTATATCAAGAAGATAAGCATCAAATTTATGCTCAAATGTGGCATCTAATGCACTCTGCCCATTTGGAGAGTGCATCACATCGTAGCCCTCATCTTCAAGTAAATCTGTAAGAGTCTCTCCAAAAAGGAGATCATCTTCAAGTAAAAGAATTTTAATCAACGCTCTCAATTGCCCATGAAATTGTCTCACCAGCATACATTGGAACA
>JAGGWO010000226.1 GCA_021157485.1 Sulfurimonas sp.
ATATAAAATTTGATTTAGAGATAAATTCAAAAGAGAATGTTGATTCACTTATAGAAGTACTAAAAAATATTATGGACACTACAAACTCTTCTGATGAGATTATGCTTATCTCTCAAAGACAGATATCCGCGGTAGAGAATACTCTGAGTAACATAGAAGAGGCATTTGCACCTTTGGAAGACCAAGAGTTAGAGATATTCTCTTTTCATCTTAATGAGGCTGTAAAAGAGATGGCAAGCATTACAAGACCATTTGAAAATGATGAGATGTTGGACAAAATGTTCGGCTCTTTTTGTTTGGGGAAATAATTAGTGAAATATATCGCAATTGATTTAGGACTTAAACGTATAGGCCTAGCATACTCTGCTCATAAAGATATTGTAACGCCATTGCCGGCAGTTATAAGAAAAAATAGAAATCAAGCTTCAGATGAAGTGAGAAAAGTGTTAAAAGAGTGGGAAGTGAATACGGTAGTCATTGGTATTCCCCTTGGTGGAAGTAGTGAAGATGAGATGAAACGCCGTATTGCACATTTTATGAATCTTGTAGATTTTGAGGGTGAAATATTTTATCAAGATGAAGCTGGAAGTTCAAAAGAAGCAGAAGCTTTAATGAAAGGTGAGATAAAACAGATAAGAGATGGACGAATAGATTCTATCTCTGCAATGATTATTCTACAAAGATATTTAAGGGCATCTCAAAAAACCCTTATTCCCTCAGCGATATAGCAGATAGGCTAATACAAGGCGAAACTACGCATGAGCTACTAGTAGCTTCAAGTGGTTTCAACGAAGTAGTATCCTATCTGCTATATCGTCCGTAGGAAGCCAAAAAGAGGAATAATCTTGCACATAATTTTTCATCGTCGTAGCTATGGCTATAACTCAAAAAAAGTTATGCACAATATCATCCCTCTTTTTGACTCTGAGGTTTTAAGGGTTATTTGAGATGCCCTTGAGAACTCTTCGTTAACGTCCCATTATAAAAAGATTGTTACTCTCATGAGTAGCTTCAACAAATCTCTCTTTTAACTCTCTGTCAAAAGTCATCATATATATATCGCTATTTTTTAGCTTTAGGTCTATGTATTGTTGAAGTAAAATATCATCTGCCACATCTTTTCCATGGTCACACTTTGTAAAATTAAATGAGTTGAGAGTTTTCCCGTAATCGTAGAGGTTTGCTTCCCATTCACTGCGTTTAAGATATAGTGAGTCAGGATTTGCCGCTAAAAATATGTTCTTATCTTCTATATCAAATGGTTCTATGAGATCATTAAATATTGAAGAGATACTTGAAAAGTTCTCTATATCCCAAAACATATAACTTTTATCTGTTTTAGTTTTGTGCTGCTTATTGGCGAGTTTTACACGTTTTTTGATGTTAAAGTTACTATGAGCGTTGTCATTTATAAAAAGTATAGAGTTTTTTAATTTTTTCGCGTCATCTGTTTTAAAGTTTAAAATTTCACCTAGTTCGATATAGAGTTCTAAATTTTCTAACTCATCAATAGCTGAACCTTTTTGGTATGTTTTAAGAGCGTGGAGCTTATTTTGAGTAAAAACTAGACTTACACTCATTTTTTCATGATTTGCGTAGGCCTGTTTTACTCTGAAAAAGACATCTTTTGCATATCTATTTTCAGGTAAATCAACATTACCTCGAAATTTATACTCAATAGTTACTTTAATCATATGACTTTGAAAAACTCTGCTGCTTCTATTTCATCATCAGTTAAGCTATCTTTTTCAAAATCCGAATCTGTTGCCATCATATGTTTTACATGATTTTTTGCATACTCAAACATCACTTCCTCTGCATGTTTATCATCAAAGATAAAGCCAAGACCACTAAACTGATATGGCTCATCTTGTTCTATACAAAGAGTGATACCTTCACATTTTGTTTCTACCTCTTCAACTAAATCTCTATAGTTGATGTTAAACTCAGTAGCTTGCCAACCAATATTTTCTAAGGCTTTGTTTGCAAATTCAGCAACACCGTCAGCTGTTGTATCATCATATGAAGATCTTGGGGTATTGAGACCTATAAGTGTCTGCCAGTTTGAAAATGCTTTTATTAAAACACGTTCATCATCTTCAACAATCTGATAATTCTTTCCAAATATATCTTCAATTTTAGCTGGGGTAGGGGGAATCAGAGCACTTACCGGTTTAGGAGTGTGTTTGCCGCTAAAGATAAGAATCTCTTTTTCATTATAAGGCTCATATTTCACTTCACCATTAATATTGATAGCAAAAGTTTTGTTAGAGTTTATAGCTTTAATAACTTCAGCCTTGTCTGCTGTAATAATCTCTTTAAATAGGTTGAATTTTTTCACAGTAAGTCCTATGTTTTTTTCGTATTATACATACTATGAGATTAAAGTAAAAAATTCATAAATAATTATAAGCTTACTCTAATAAAAGTTTTACCATTTTTTGAGTATAATGCGACAAATTTTTAAGACAATAATCTTAATACTACCCAAGGAAATACAATGGCATTAAATGTTTATTATGACAAAGACACTAGTTTAGACCTAATCAGAAGCAAAACAGTTGCAATGATCGGTTTTGGTTCTCAAGGACACGCACACGCAGAAAACTTAAGAGATAGCGGTGTTACTGTTGTTGTTGGTCTTCGTAAAAATGGTTCTTCATGGGCTAAAGCTGAAGCAAAAAACTTTGAAACTTTAACAGTTGCTGACGCTACTGCAAAAGCTGATGTTGTAATGATTCTTCTTCCAGATGAAAATCAAGCTGAGATTTATGCAAATGAAATTGCTCCAAACCTAAAAGATGGTGCTACTATCGCTTTTGGTCATGGTTTTAACATTCACTACGGTCGTGTTAACCCTGCTGCTAACATCAATGTTACTATGATTGCTCCAAAAGCTCCAGGACATACTGTACGTTCTGAGTTTGTTCGTGGTGGTGGTATCCCAGATTTAATCGCTGTTGGTCAAAACCCTTCAGGAACTACTAAAGAGTTAGCACTTTCATATGCTTCTGCAATTGGTGGTGGTCGTACTGCTATTATCGAAACAACTTTCAAAGATGAAACTGAAACTGACCTTTTCGGAGAACAAGCTGTTCTTTGTGGTGGTGTTACTTCTTTAGTTCAAGCTGGATTTGAGACTTTAACTGAAGCTGGTTATGCTCCAGAGTTAGCTTACTTTGAGTGTCTTCACGAACTTAAACTAATCGTTGACTTAATGTTTGAGGGTGGTATCGCTGATATGAGATACTCAATTTCAAACACTGCTGAGTATGGTGACTATGTTTCTGGTAAACGTGTTATCAACGACGAGTCAAAACAAGCTATGCGTGATATCCTTACTGAAATTCAAGATGGTAGATTTGCAAAAGACTTCATTCTTGAAGGTCAATCAGGTTACCCTCGTATGAATGCTGAAAGAGCTAATGATAAAGTTAAACTTATTACTGTAACTGGTAATAACCTTCGTGAAATGATGCCATGGATCGGAAAGTCAAAAATAGTAAACCAAGATACTAACTAAAAATTAAAATAGCGACGCACTTGCTGCGTTGCTTCACTCGTCACGTACCTTAAGTACGCTTCCTCAATCAGCCCTTGCAATTACATCACTCTTTTAATTTTTATGACGCGCTTTTATTTTTGTGGATTATTTTATAATAATTTTTGAACTCTTATTAACGTTGAAAGTAAGATTGCACCTTTATCTACATTCGAGCTTTTCATTTTAAGTTCACTATCTAGTAGTAGTTCATGTAGTTTTGAATAGGTATATGGTTTAAATTTTAAAGCGATTGCAGCTTTTTCATCGACTACAAATTTTGGGGCAGGGTAGCCTAGGATTTCTAGGGCATTTGGTGCGCCATTTACTCTGATGTAGATGTTAAACATATAGAGTTGTGTTAGGTATGAAGTGATAGCTGTAAGAACTCTAATCTCATCTTCACCATGTTCTAGTATATTTAGCAGATCTTTTGTAAACTCTTTTTTTGCTAATATTTTTTTGATAAAGTCATCAAGGTTTATTTCTCCAAGTCCATAAACTAAATTGTCAATATCTTTTGTAGTTATCTCCTTATCATAAACTCTGAACTTATCTATCTCATTACATGATAAGGCAACATCCCCATTATGAATACTTAGAAGGTGAGAGATTGTATATTTGTCTATATTTACTTTTTTCTCACGTGCGACATCAGCCACAATATTTTGTGCTTCAAAATCTTTTGGATGAAAAAATCTTACACTCATTGTCGTAGCTTTAGCAAAAGCTTTTTTATTGTTATAAGTTTTATGGTCACTTCCATAATAAGCGTAAACAAATACATTATCAGGATTTTTCTCACAATAGTCTATGAGAATATCTAACTCCTTTTTAGGAACTTTTTTCTCACTCTTTATAACTAAAATATTTCTATCCCCAAAGAGTGAACCTTGTGAGAGGTGAGCTTTTGCTGAGTTGAAGTCATACTCATCATGATAGTAGTTTAAAGTATTTGCATCATCTATTGTTGTGAGCATTTTTGTATACATATCAATGAGAAAAGTACTCTCTCCAAAAAATACAAAACTGTTTGAGACTGATTGGTTTTGTATATGTTTGTCTAACTCGTTTTTATACATCAACTTTCCCGACAACCGAAGCAAATATTTTAGCTCTTGGTATGTCAACTCTATCAATTTTTATAATTACATTTTCAAAAAGAGTAATGTCTCCAGTAGAAGTTATAATTACTCTCGCACCAATTATTTCATCATGAATTTCAGCTTTTATATCTGTATCAGTTGATGTGATTCTTGCTTTAAACTCTTTATCTAAATTCAGTTCTGCCCATCGTGCATATTTTCTTGCCATAAATTCTGTTTCAATAGTACTGGCCTCTCTCTCTTTAAGACTAATAGCCATACTAAGTGACTCTATATTTCTAAGAACGTAAGAGCCTTCTTGGGTGTCACCTGCGTTTATAGCTTTTAGAAGTCTATGGACTATAAGGTCAGAGTATCTACGTATCGGTGAAGTAAAGTGAGTATATGCCTCAAAACCAAGACCAAAGTGTCCTGAGTTTAGTGGTGCATATCTTGCTTGCATTTGAGATTGAATTATGAGTGTGTCGACTTCTGCTTCTAAATCCATCTCTTTAGCTTGACGCTGTATATTTGTAATTGTCTCTTTAGTTGTATCTTTTATCTCTATAGACATACCAATTCCGGCTAACTCTTGATAGAGTGTCTGAAGTTTAGTCTGACTTGGTTGTTCATGAATTCTAAAAATACCACGGTCAAACTTTGCTGCAGCTTCTTTATTTGCTAAAAGCATACAATCTTCTACAAGAGCATGTGATGGCGTTTCTTCAGATTCTGTAGTCGCGACTAAATTTGAATTTTCATCTAGCGTCATGTTTATTTCGGTTGAGTGAAAGTCATAACCAACTTTAAGGCGTTTTACCTTGAGTGCATCTGTAACAACTCTAAGTTTTGTTAGATCATCAAATATTTTTTCTTCTTCTGCATTTTGAGGTTTTAGTTTTCCATCAAAATAAGCATCAATCTCTTCATAATTGAATCTTCTTTTTGAAAAGATAATTGCTTCATAAACAGTTGATTTTACGACTTCTAAAGAGTCAAGATCGAGCTTCATTTCAAAAACATAAGCGAGTCTATCAACATGAGGCTGAAGTGAACATAGTGTTTCACTTAGTTGACGAGGGAGCATTGGTATAGAACGGTGTGGAAGATATATAGAGAAACTTCTATAAATTGCTTCATTATCAAGAGCACCAAAAGGTTTGACATATTCGCTTACATCTGCAATTGCAACATAAAGGGTTGAATTTTCATTGTCCCAACAGATTGCATCATCATAATCTTTTGCAGTTACAGGGTCAATTGTGGAGAATGCTAAAGCTCTTAAGTCTTTGCGTTTAGGATATTTTGTTGCATCAACAGGTTGAAATGATTTTGCAATCTCAAGAACTTCTGGTTCAAACTCGTCATGTTTGTTAAATTGTGCTAAAACAATAAGCTCATCAACTTTTGGGTCTTTGATATTTCCAAGTTTTTCTAATACCTTATTCTCTTGGTTATCTATTTTAAAGACATCACCAATCTTATAAGAGTTTAGTTCATCTAAAGTTAGCTCAGCACCTACAGGATACTGCGTTTTTAAATCAACTAAAGATTTATGAGAATCTTTCTCTATGATATACGCTACACTATAACTCTGCTCACGTCCTACAACTTCAGCTATTTTTGCACTAGGAGTACCACGCTTGCCAAGTAGCCTTTGTG
The DNA here is from genome assembly GCA_021157485.1 of Sulfurimonas sp. GTDB lineage: Bacteria > Campylobacterota > Campylobacteria > Campylobacterales > Sulfurimonadaceae > Sulfurimonas. Next base: position 6,289 of record JAGGWO010000226.1, read on the forward strand.
CGATTATAAGATCGCCCTCTTTAGCATCACCCAAATCACCTTCACCTATAAAAAGGTCTCGAACATTCTCACCTATTACGTTGAGGTAGGCAGTTGCTTTTTGAACAACACCAAGTGTACCTGCACGATATTTTGAGTTAAATTTATAAACATTATCTTTTTTTGTAAGGTATTTTTTTGTGAGCCATAAGTTAACGTGTGTAAGTTCTTCGGGAGTTATGTCTTGCTCACTCAAACCATGAGTGAGTCTAATAAGTAGAGATTTCAAATGAGTTTTATCTTGCGTTTTCTATAGCTGTATCAAAGCTTTCCATATCAAGATCATATTTTTCTATGAGCTCTTTTGCTGCCGCTACACTTTCATCTGTAACTTTACCATTAATTGGAACTGCAACACGAACAACGTGTAGGATTTTAGCTGGACGCTGATCTTCTTCTGCGGCATTTTCTGGGTTTTGACAGTTTCTTATAACATCAACAAGACCCTCTTCAAATTTCCACTGAGCAAAGATTGTAGCACTTACTTCAGGAGTATCAACGCCAACTACTTCTCTCTCAGCAGCTTCAACATCTCCAAGATTTGCTAGTGCATCACGAAATGCCTCTTCTTTACCATCAGTCATTATTTGCTGAGCGATAAGAACCTTACCAATTTCAACAAGAAACGCAGCCGGAGATAAAACACCAAGAAGTTTATTCTCTTTTCTTAAACACCATGCAGTCATAAGACCGTGTTGTTTCTTAGAAAGAGCAGAGAACATATCATTAGAGATTCCATAAGCAGATAGGTCAAGGTTGAAGCTTTTTTTAACGATAGATGCAAGGGCAAAACCACGAACTGTACCCATTCCAAATAGTCCAACTGCTTGAGAGATTGCGTTTATTTCACGTGAGAATCCATAAAGTGGAGAGTTTGCTGCTTTTAAAATATCTGCAGTTAAAAGAGGATCTTTTTCTAAAATTTTAACCATGTCGTTAAAGCTACTATCCGGATTTTGATAAACAGCTTCAATCTGCATTGCAGATTCTGGTAGTGGTGGTAATTGTTTAATTTTTTTAAGTATTTCTTCGGTCATGACATCTCTCTTATTGTTAAGTTTTTACTTTATTACACAATTATAGTGTTAAGAAATAAATTAACACTGAATATTAACGAAAATCTGTTATTATTTTTGGTATTATTCAAATATACAAAATTGCACTAGTGTAAGGAGCTTTCTGCTGAAGAAAACCAAGCGTTAGCGTAGTCAAAGGAATTACTTTCTTTGGCGTGATAAAATAGATGAAGGGTTCCCTTCATTTTATGAAATAAAATTAAGGAATAGGAAAATGCAAAGAGACGCAATGCTTACACAACTAGGTTATGCACCAAATGAGGCTCTATTGAGTCAACTGGAAACAATTGAAGAAAATACTCCAGGATATGAGAAAATTAGAAAGCATATTATAGATTTACATGATCATTTAAAAGTTGATGGCTCATTTGTTGCACTCTCAAACTCAGAGGATTGTTTTAAGATAAAAGTGGAAGCTGCAAGTGCTGAGTTAGCAGAAGAAGCACATGAAAAAGTGAAACGTTTTAGTGACAAGTTTAAAGTAAAAGTAAATAAACTTCAAAATAAAGAGACTTACTATATCGTGGGATTTGAGCAATAATTAATTATGAATAAAGAGCCTATGAGTATTGAGGGTTATGACCTCTTAGTAAAAGAATTTAAATTTTTACTAGAGGTTGAAAAATCAAAAGTTGCAGAAGAAAAACTTGTAGCAGCAGCTCAAGGTGATAGAAGTGAAAACGCAGATTATCATGCTGCAAAAGAGAAGCTACGTTTTATTGATAAAAGACTTTTTTATCTAAACTCAATGATACAAAAAGCACAAATAATAGACCCATCTACTCATACCCACTCCAAGGTAAGTTTTGGAAGTAGCGTAAAAGTAGTGAACCTAGATACTGATGAAGAAGAGAACTACACACTTTGTGGAGTGTTAGAGAGTGAACCTGAAAATGGTTTAATATCTATTCACTCTCCAATCGCAAAATCTTTGATGGGAAAAGGGGTAGATGATGAGTTTAGAATTAAACTTCCAAAGGAAGTTAAAGAGTACGAAATTCTAGAAATAAAGTATGAAAATATTTTCTCACTGAAGAAAAATATTCGTACTCAAAAAGATTTTTCTTTTCATTAAAGGAGATAATATACATAAAATATTATTAATCTTATTAACATTAGTACTAATAGGGCAAGCTAAAGAGTATAAAGCAGTTTTTGATTGTAGTTCTGGCGATGCAAATTATATAAAAAGTCGTATGTGGCTAGTTGGTAAAACTATTGATATGATTGAAAAACGCGGTGATAAAGCTATTGTGGCTATTACTCTTCATGGGAAATGTGTGCAGATGGTAGCTCAGGATTATGAGATGATTATCCCAGATGAAGATATTAAAAATATTCAAAAAGCACAAAACTATCTTATCTCACTCTCAAAAAGAAAAAATGTAAAAGTTATTGCCTGTGCTATGTCACTCAGTGCTAGTGCAATTGAGAAAAGTGATATACTTCCCTTTATTGAGGTCTCTCCAAATAGTTTTATAGATACAATTGGCTACCAAAATGATGGTTACGCATTAATGACTTTTAAGTAACTTCAAACTACTTTTACCATCCTTTAGATATAATCCATTTTTAAAAACCAAAATAACTCGTTCCCAAGTTTTACTTGGGAATGCATACTTAGGAATTTCAGTGAGCCAACAACTTGAAAACATCGAAGAACAATTAGTAAACCATAAACTATCAGCAGAAGACTACACACATATTAAAGAGATTTTAAAACGTGAGCCAAACTTAGTAGAGCTTGGTATTTTCTCTGCAATGTGGAGTGAACACTGTTCTTATAAATCATCAAAAGTACACTTGAAAGGTTTTCCTACAAAAGCTCCATGGGTTATTCAAGGTCCAGGTGAAAACGCAGGTGTTATTGACATCGGTGATGGATATGCGGCTGTATTTAAGATGGAATCTCATAATCACCCTTCATTTATTGAGCCGTATCAAGGTGCTGCAACTGGTGTTGGTGGAATTATGCGTGATGTATTCACTATGGGTGCTCGTCCTGTGGCTTCCCTCAATGCACTGCGTTTTGGTAATGTTATGAATGATGACAAAGTATCTGCTCATCAGCGTTATTTGGTGCGTGGTGTAACTGAAGGAATCGGTGGTTATGGTAACTGTATGGGTGTTCCAACTATTGGTGGTGAAGTTTCTTTTGATGAGTGTTATAACGGTAATATTCTTGTAAACGCTTTTAATCTTGGTATCGCAAAATCAGATGAAATTTTTCTTGGAGTTGCTGAAGGTGTTGGAAATCCTGTAATGTATGTTGGTGCAAAAACAGGTCGTGATGGTCTTGGTGGTGCAGTAATGAGTTCTGATTCATTCACTGAGGAGTCAAAGTCTCTTCGTCCTACTGTTCAAGTGGGTGATCCATTTACTGAAAAACTTCTTCTTGAAGCTTGTATGGAACTTTTCAAAACGGATCATGTTGTTGGTATTCAAGATATGGGTGCTGCTGGTCTTACTTCTTCATCTTTTGAAATGGCAGGACGTTCAGGCTCAGGTATGATTATGCACCTAGATAAAATTCCTGCTCGTGAAGAGAATATGACTCCTTATGACTTTATGCTTTCAGAGTCTCAAGAGCGTATGCTTCTGTGTGCGAAAAAAGGTTCAGAACAAGCGATTATCGATATTTTTGAAAAATGGGACTTAGACGCTGCTGTTGTTGGTGAAGTGACTGCAACTGGAAATATGGAACTATTTTGGCACGGAGAGTTATGTGGTGAGGTTCCAGTTGACCCAGTAAGTGAGGAAGCGCCTGAGCTTAACCGTCCTATGATTAAGCCTAAATATCTTGATGGTTTAGACAAAGTAACTATTAATGATTTTGACAAAGTTTCAAATAAAGAAGCGTTTGAAACACTTACAAAATCTATGGAAGTAGTTGATAAATCTTGGATATACACACAGTATGACTCAATGGTACAGACAAATACTATAAAAAATGGCGGTATGCTTGACGCTTCTGTTATTCGTGTAAAAGAGAATGGTAAAGCACTTGCAATGAGTGCTGATTGTAATGTACGTTACTGTTATATCGACCCTAAGGGTGGTGGAGCGGCTGCAACTGTAGAAGCTGGTCGTAATGTTGCGATGAGTGGTGCTCGTCCTTTAGCTATTACAGATTGTCTTAACTTTGGTAATCCAGAAAACCCAGAAGTTATGTGGCAGTTTGGACAAGCTTGTGAAGGTATTAAAGAGGCTTGTGCGGAGTTAACTACTCCTGTAATCGGTGGAAATGTTTCACTCTATAATGAGACAAATGGTGTATCTGTTTTCCCAACTCCTTCTATTGCAACTGTTGGTCTGAATGATGATCAAAACAATGTTTTAATGTCTTCTTTTCAAAACGCAGGAAATGCTCTTTATTTAGTTGGTGAGTCTAAGTCTGAGTTTGGTGGATCCCTTTACATGAAAGAGATTTGTGGAACTGTTGCTGGTGAGATGCCTGAGATTAACTATAAAAATGAGTTAGCTCTTTGGGACTTAGTAATTGAGGCTAACAAGAAACATCTACTAGAGTGTGCTAAAGATGCAAGTTCTGGTGGTGTTGCTATAGCACTGGCAAAAATGGTTGCAACTTCAGGCTTAGGCTGTGATGTTGAGATGAGTGTTTCTGATGAGAGAGATGTTTTTGCAGAATCACAGAGTCGTGCAATTATTGAAGTTAAAGTAGAAAACTGTGCTGCGTTTGAAGCAATGTTAGATGAGTCAATGACAGTTGAGAAAATCGGAACTGTTGGTGGAGACTCTATCAAGGTTAACAATATTGAAATGAGTATGGAAGAGTTACAAGATAACTATTTTAATACATTTAAAAGAGTTATTGAGAGAGATATTTAATCTCTCTCTTCACTAGTGTAAAACTAGAGCATCTCTAATTTGCAAGTAAGCAATCAAAAACTCAAACATCATTCTCCATAAAATCTCTAAAAATATAAACATCAAAATAGAAGCAGAATAAACCTTGAACTTGTACTCTTTTGGCATTATTCTTTTAATATCAATTTTTAAAAAGGCATAAATTTTATAACTATACTTTAGCATGACTAAAGGCACTAAAACGGCACCTATATAATAAAAAATATAGAGCATGTATGGACTGATAAAAGTTTTAAAACTCAACAAATCATATAGTTCATGCATCTATTTAATCCTATTTAATTAGAGAGAGAAGTTGAGAATCAAGTTTGTTAGGTATATTTGCTACTTCATTGATACTTTTATATGTAAAATCACTTTTGGTATAGCAAACTACACTCTCCTTTTTACCTTGGAGTAAACCATCTATAGCGTGAGTTATAAATTTATAAGCCATGAGCCTATCATATATACTAGGGTTACCACCGCGTTGAATATGTCCTAAAATACTCACTCTAGACTCTATGCCTATTTTATTTTCAAACCAGTCTGCTATCTCTTGTGAATCTTGTTTAATTCCTTCAGAAACTATGGCTATGAAATATCTTCTTCCATTTTCTATCTGCGTTTTGAAGTTCTCTTCATATGATTTTAGGTCATAATCAATTTCAGGAATCAGGCATAGTTCAGAACCAGAAGTAAGATGAGAGACTAAAGCTAAATAACCACAATCTCTACCCATAGTTTCAATCACAAAAGCACGTTTAAAAGATGAAGCAGTATCACGTATAGCATCTATGGATGTTTTTATAATATTTAGTGCTGTATCAACGCCAAGGGAGTAGTCTGTCCCATTTATGTCATTATCAATTGTAGAAGGAATTCCGCAAAATTTTACACCATGTTCTTTATAAAAAATATCTAAACCACGAAATGAACCATCGCCACCTAAAACTATAAGCATATCAATAGAGTGTTTGTCTAGGTTTTGCTTAGCTATCTCCCTAAACTCTTTTTGCATGAAACGCGTACTCCTTGCTGAGCCAATTTTAGTTCCGCCACGAGTTATTATTCCTGCCACATCACAATAACTTGCTTCTTTGATGTCATCATCAATAAGACCTTCAAAGCCATCATAAATAAAAAAAGGCTTTAGATTTTTTTGAAGTGAGTATTCAACAAAATGTTTCAAAGCGGGGTTCATACCAGACACATCCCCTCCAGAGCATAAAATAGCGATATTTTTCATAGAAAATTCCAAAATTTAGTTTATATAGTTTACCATCATCTAAACTCTATTTAGATAAAATTCCAAAAATATTAAGTATTCCTCTCTTGCCGAACAGGTAAAGCTTTAGTGAGGGGAATTTTTCGAGGAATTACTTCCTTGGAAAAGGAGACAGAAATAGTGAAAAGAGCATTAGTAAGCGTTAGCGATAAAGCGGGTGTAGTTGAGTTTTGTACTTCTTTAGTGAAGAATGGATATGAGATTATCTCTACAGGCGGAACTTACAAAAAGTTAGTTGAGGCTGGAATTAAAGCTATTGAGATAGATGAAGTAACTAAGTTTCCTGAGTGTTTTGAAGGTCGTGTTAAAACTCTTAACCCTTATGTTCATGGTGGGATTCTTCACCGTCGGGATAAGCAGTCACATCTTGATCAAGCTAAAGAGTTAGGTGTTGCGTCTATTGATTTAGTTTGTGTAAACCTTTACCCATTTAAAGAGACTATCGAGAGAACTGATGATTTTGATGATATTATAGAAAATATTGATATTGGTGGCCCTGCTATGGTTAGGAGTGCTGCTAAGAATTTTGATGCAGTTATCATTGTTACAAATGTTGAAGATTACTCAGAAGTTATTGATGCTATCGAAAATGAGAAAAATACAAAAGAGTTCCGTCGTGGATATATGATAAAAGCTTATGAGCATACAGCTGCATATGACTCTATGATTGCTAACTATATGAATGAGCGTTTTAACGAAGGTTTTGGTGAGAAACAGTTCGTAGTTGGAAATAAAGTTATGGATACTCGTTATGGTGAGAACCCACATCAAAAAGGTGCACTATATGAGTTTGACAATCATTTTTCAGACAACTTTACAACCCTAAAAGGTGAAGCAAGTTTTAACAACTTAAATGATCTTAATGGTGCTGTGAAAATTGCCGCTGGTTTTGGCGAAGAAAATGCAGTATGTATCTCAAAGCATGGTAATCCTTGTGGTGTTGCTATTAAAGATACACTTTTAGAAGCATACGTTGAAGCACTTAAATGTGACCCTGTTTCTGCGTTTGGTGGTGTTGTGGCTGTTAACGGTACTGTTGATGTAGAGTTGGCTCAAAAGATGAATGAGATTTTCTTAGAAGTTGTTATTGCTGGTCGTATAACTCCTGAGGCTCAAGAAGTATTCGCTAAGAAAAAACGTATCAAACTTTTTGAAATGGGAGCTGATAAATTAGTTCTTGCAAATGACAAAAAAGATTTCAAACATATTGATGGCGGATTTGTTTTTCAGGATGCTGATGTTGTCGGTGAAGATGAAGTTAAAAATGCAAAATTAGTGAGTAAAGTAGCTGCAAAAGCTCAAGATATGAAAGATATGCAAATAGCATATAAAATAGCCTCTCTTACAAAATCGAACTGTGTAGTTTATGTTAAAAACTCAGCAATGGTAGCTGTTGGTATGGGTATGACATCACGTGTTGATGCTGCTCAATGTGCCCTTAAAAAAGCAAAAGATATGGGTCTTGATGTAACTGGCGCAGCTCTTGCATCTGAAGCATTTTTTCCATTCCGTGACAGTATCGATGCAGCAGCAGAAGCAGGTGTTAAAAATGTAATCGAGCCTGGTGGAAGTATTCGTGATGAAGAGATTATCGAAGCTGCAAATGAGTTTGGTATGTCTCTATATTTTTCTGAAGTAAGACATTTTTTACATTAGAAAAATAAAAACCACTCTTTCTCTTACCTTATAGCGTAGAAACAATAAGCTAAGCAAAACCCCTGCAGTGTGAGGGTCAAAATCTATGATTTTGGGGTACCCCACATGAAGCCGTTTTGTATGCTTGTTGTTTTGGAGCGAAACCTTGATTGACATACACTCAACTCTTATGATATAATTACACTTAATTAATGAAATATTACAAATTAACAAATTTTAGGAAAAAGAATGGCAAAATCATTATATAAAACATTAGAAATAAATGAAGGTGCAAGCGAAACGGAGATAAAAAAAGCGTATCGTAAATTAGCACGTAAGTATCATCCAGATATAAATAAAGACCCGGATGCAGAAGATAAATTTAAAGAGATAAATTCGGCGTATGAGATACTGAGTGATAAAGAGAAAAAACAGCAGTATGACATGCATGGTGATAACATGTTTGGCGGACAAGATTTTCATGATTTTTCACGTTCTCACAGTGCTGGTGGACAGGGAGATTTAGATGAAATCTTAAGACAAATGTTCTCAGGCGGTGGAGGTTTCAGCGG
>JAGGWO010000161.1 GCA_021157485.1 Sulfurimonas sp.
TGATATGGGACACCTTTTTTAAAAATAAAAAAAAGATGGTATGGACGCAAGTGAAATATTTCTTCGTAATTTTCTTGAAGAAAATAAAACTATTTTCATAGAGTAATTTATATATATTGTTCTTTTATATTTATTGGTGTACAATACATAAAGGTCAAAAATGAATTTAGATACTTTTTTGAGAAGTGGTTTTAATTTTAAAGATGATGAATATGAACTGAGGCTTCATCATATAATTTTTAATGCTACACTGACACTTGTAATTGCTATGCTCTTTTTACTTGCGATTGTTCGCTATGTTGAAAACAACTATCCCCAGTTTATTGCTGATATTATTATTATATTATCCTCGGCTATTGGTCTATTTTATATACGAAAATCAAAAACATTGGTCTATAAAGCTTTCCCTATTTTAATTACTGCCTTCTTTATACTAGTCTCTTTCTCATTTGTAAATACAAATATGTTTATAGTTGGAACAAGTTGGTATATTACATTTTTACTCCCTGCTTACTTCTTGGGAGGCTACAGAGCTGGTTTTATTGCGACTATTGCTTCGCTTTTTGCTATAACTATTCTTAGTTTTACAGGGGAAAATCAATACACATTTTTTCAATATTTTTACACTTTAATACCGATGATAATAAGTGTTTTATTTATGTCTATCTATGAGAGAAGAAATGAGAAGGTAAAAGAACTTCTCTACCAAAAAAACATCTCATTAGAAGAAGAGATAGATATCAAAACGCAAGAGCAAATTAGACTACTTCAACAGAGTCAAAACTTAGCACAGGTACTTGAAAAATCTACTATAGAACTCTATATAGTAGATATACAAACCGATCATTTTTTATATGTAAACAATGGTGCTACAAATGCCTTAGGCTACACTCAAGAAGAGATGTTACATAAAAGTGTTTATGATATAAACCCATCTTTAACAGTAGAGACAGTAAGTAAGCTTAAAAAAGCCTCTAAAAGTGTTCCAAATATTATGAACATTACTGAGCACCAGCGAAAAGATGGAACCACCTATGGAGTTCAATCATATATACATGGAATTACTTATGACAAAAAAGATGCGTATGTAATATATGACATCAAAATATCAGATGAAAAGAAAGCTCAAGAAGAGATACTTAGACAAAAACAAAATCTTGCAAAACAAGCACATTACGACACTCTTACAAATCTACCAAATCGTGCCCTTTTTTATGACCGTCTTTCTCATGCTATTACAAAGTCTAAACGCTCAAATAAAAAGTTTGCACTTATGTTTATAGACCTAGATAAGTTTAAAGAGATTAATGACACCTTAGGACATGATGTAGGCGATATTGTTCTCATAGAGATTGCCTTAAGACTAAAAAATTCTCTCAGAGAAGTGGATACTGTTGCAAGGCTAGCAGGAGATGAATTTTTAGTAATTATAGAAGATATCGAATCGATAGAATCTGTTGAGCTCATAGCGCAAAAAATATTAGAGACTTTAAGTGTTGCTATAGTTGTTGATAAAATTAATCTTTATGTTACCTCAAGTATAGGGATTAGTATATACCCAGACCATACAGAGGATCCTAAATTACTTATTAAACATGCTGATCAAGCGATGTACAAAGCCAAAAATATTGGTAAAAATAACTTTGTATTTTATAATGGCTAGTTTTTAGCTAAAATACTCTTTTAAAAGGATATTTTAGTGGACTTAAAAGCTACACTCGAACAAGACAATATTAAATTACCAGACAACTTTTTTTATAACATTCAAAAATATAAAGAGCATCTTTTCAAATGGAATAAAATCCATAATATGACGGGTGCTAAAGATGAAAAAACAATCAATGAATTTATCTATGATGCGGTTTTTCCTGTTAGCTTTTTACCTCAGGTTGAGAACCTAATGGACATAGGAACTGGTGCTGGTTTTCCTGGAATGATTTTAGCACTTGGACTGCCTCAAACGCAGGTAACCTTAGTTGAACCATTAACAAAAAGAGCTAGTTTTTTACAGTTTATAAAGGCTGATTTAGGACTTGACAATGTAACTGTTGTTAAAAAAAGAGTTGAAGATATGGAGCCAAAAGTTTTTGACATGATAACCTCACGTGCTGTTACAGATACAAAAATGCTTTTAAAACTGAGTGAAAACTTCCGTAATGAAAACTCTAAACTTCTTTTTTATAAGGGAGAGAAAGTTTATGATGAAGTTAATGACAGCATTGCCAACACTACTATGAAACACAAGATTATTGAGACTAACAATAGACACTATTTACTACTCGGAGAAGATTTATGATACTAAAATTACTACTGGTTATCGGCGTTATTGCTGTTGTATACTTTATGTTTATAAAGAAAAAACCTATCCAGAACAAAACAGAGCCTAAAAATAATAACAAAAAAGAAAAAAAAGAAAAACTCGAAGCAAATGATATGATAGAGTGTCCAACTTGTGGTATCTACAGCGAAATAAGTGAGTGTGTGTTAAGTAATGGAAAATACTACTGCTCATCTGAGTGTGCTACAAAGGCACTTTAGATGTTAATCTTTGGGCATAAGTTTATTCCAAGTGAGTCACTTTATCATATAATAGATATTGACTCAATTACACATACCCCACCCTCTTCAACTCTCTACGTAAAGTTTAGCGAAGAGAACCTTGACATCATTGAACATCTCAATGTTAATAAAATAGAGTTTGCATTAGATGTCAATAATATTACAGAACTCATCTATGCTTCGGCTCTTGGTGCGAAGTATATTTTACTCTCACGTGAGATAGCAAAAACAGCTCAAAATATCGCAGAAAACTATCTCTTTGATGCTAAGATTCTTGTACATATTACAGATAATGATGAGATAGAAGAGTTGGCACTTTTAGGTGTTGACGGTGTTATCCTTTCAAACGCAATCATAAAGATAAACTCTTAAAATTATGAAACTTCTTTTACTTGTTTTAGCAGCCCTACTCCTACTAAGTGGCTGTTCAAGTAAAAAAATCTCTAAACCTACCTATAAAGCAAAAA